>MNZQ01000180.1:9814-10191 GCA_001873745.1 Syntrophaceae bacterium CG2_30_58_14 | reverse complement strand
TCATCCAGGCCAGTTCCTCCAGCCGCTCATGAGGCGAGGAGAGGCGCAAGCGACCCTGCGCGACATCTTCGAAGAGCGGCGTTCCCGGCCGGGGAACCAGGGGCCGGGAGCGGATATAGTGGGGATTGATCGCCGAAAGGACGCGCGCCGTATTCTCCGCATGCGGCCGCCGCCGCTCCCTGCCGCCCAGGTCGGGCATCCAGTACTCCGACACCTCAAAACCCGCGGCGATGGCCTTCCGCCCCCCTTCGATCTGCCCGGCGCTCGTCACCCCCTTGCGGACGAGGGTCAGCAACGCGTCATCCCCCGTCTCGAGACCGATATGGAGGCGGTCCAGACCGGCCTCGCGGATCGTCCGGAGCTCCTCCGGCCTTCTG
>MNZQ01000180.1:0-9794 GCA_001873745.1 Syntrophaceae bacterium CG2_30_58_14 | reverse complement strand
GGCATAGGTGGTCACCCGGGTCAGGGAGGTCAGGGTTTCCCGGAGGTGCTTCAGCGCCGCCGCAAGCTCGGGAGGCCGCATGATCATGCTGTCGGCGTCCTGCAGGAAGGCCGTTCTCCCGCCGGAAGAGAGCCAGTTGAAAACCGTGATGAAGCCGGCATTCTCGATGAGATCGCGGCCCTCCGCGAGCAGGGCGGCCCCGACGTCGCGGGTGATCTTTCCGCCCATCCCCAGCTTCCATGAAACCGCCGCGATTTCATCCCGGATCGCCGCAACCCGGTCGATATCGGCCTTGATCTCCGCCACCGGCCGATAGACGAAGCGATGTCCCTTGTACATCTCGCAGAAGGTGCATCGGTTCCAGGGACAATTTTCGGTCACCCTCAGGAGCAGGGAGGCGCTGCCCCCCTCGCTCGGCGGCCGGTACGCCCCCACCTTGAAGGAGAGCGCCCGCAGCCTCTCGACATGTTCCCGAAGATCCTTGCGGTCCGCCATCATCGCCACGCCTCTCTCTGGATTTTTCCGTTCCATTCGTATCATGGACGCCGCGGGGCTGCAAGCAAAAGGCCGATCCGGCCCCCCTGTTTTCTCCCTTGAGGTTCGGGGCGATCATTCTTGACGGCTTCGTGAACCGCCGCTACGAAAACGATCACGTGGTTGCTGGAACGCTTTCAGGAGCGCTTTGAGGTCTCCAGAAGGGAATGACAGAATTGGGAGTTTTGAAATGAGCTCGACAGTAAACAAACGTGGCTGCATCGTCAAGGGCGAAGCCTCCTTTTCCCGGTTGATCAATTGGAGAAATCGCGATAGAAGGGGATCGGTTCGGAGGATGGTGCGCCGATCGGACGGGAGGGTCAGATGGCGGATGACGGCGTGGTTGTGGCAAGCGCGATGGACTTCGCCCAGGCCGTGGACGGGACGGCGGCGCCGCGGGAGGTCCTGGAGAGCCTCAGCCTGATCGACCTCTGTTACCTCGGGTTCGACGGCCGCCGTCATCGGGGGCAGATCCTCGTCCACCGGGAACTTGCGGCGGAGATCCGGGAGATTTTCGCGCGGATGGAGCAGTGGCGGTTCCCGATCGCGGGCGTCGCGCCCATCGTCCGGTACGGATGGTCGGACGAGGCGTCGATGGCCGACGACAACAGCTCGGCTTTCAATTACCGGACGATCGCGGGGACCGACCGGCTTTCCCGCCACGCCCTGGGTCGGGCGCTCGACATCAACCCGCGGGAAAACCCGGCGGTTTATCCGGACGGCAGAATCGCCCCCACCGGAGCAGTCTGGCGGCCGGGGGAACCCGGGACCTTCACTGGGGGCCATCCGGCGGTGCTCGCCTTCCGGGAGAAAGGCTGGCGCTGGGGAGGTCATTTCGACCACATGCGGGATTACCACCATTTTGAAAAATAGCATCTTCGTGGGGTCAGGTCTTGGGATTTGAATTGCAGCACCAAAATTCAAATCTGTGGCTGGTTCAATCTTGGGGGCTGGTGGGGGCGGGTTCAATCTTGCAGATTGAACCAAAGTATTAACAAATGGTTCAGGCTGCAAGCCTGAACCAGCAAAGGGCTTTTCCCGGTTACAAGACAAAAGAAATAATAGGGGCTCTGTCCCTGTTTAGAGGTGTATTGATGGAAGAGCCGAAGATCAGGGTCGGGATCTGCGACGGCTATCCCGAAATCCGGGGGCGGTTCAACGGCCGTTACCGGTCGGGAGGGATGTCGCTCGAAGGCGATTTTTCCGCCCATCCGGCCGACGGGGCCGTCGCCCTGCGCGATGCCTTCGGCCGTGAAATCCTCCGAGGGCCGGAGATCCGGCTCGCCGCGGAGAGAGAGGCGACCTTCACACTGCAGGGGGTAACAATTGGCGTCCGGTTCCACTGGGAACGCCGGGAGGAGCAGACCTTTACCGGAGAGCTGACGTTTCTGGCGACGGGCGGCGGGAAGGTCACCGCCATAAACGGGCTTCCCGTGGAGGCGTACCTCGCGAGCGTCGTCTCGTCGGAGATGAGCGGCGAGGCGCCGTTTGAATTCCTGAAGGCGCACGCCATCGCCTCGCGGAGCTGGCTCGTCGCGATGCTCCGGCGCAGCGGACGAGAGAGCCTGATCCGGCACGCCGGCGCCGACCACGCACAAGCAGCCGAAGTCACGGCAGATCAGACCGGGTTTGCGGGACGTGAATACGCGGCGGAACGCACGCTCCGGCGCGCGGGAGAGATCATCCGCTGGTACGACCGCGAGGATCATGAACTCTTCGACGTCTGCGCCGACGACCATTGCCAACGCTATCAGGGAATCACCGGCCGGGCGGCCGGGCAGGCGGCGGAGGCCGTCCGGGCGACGCGGGGCGTCTTTCTGCTCCGGGACGGCGAGATCTGCGACGCCCGCTACCACAAGGCGTGCGGCGGTCTGACCGAGGACTACGCGACCTGCTGGGAGGAGAAGGCGGTGCCGTATCTCTCCCACGTCTCCGACGCCGCGGCGCCGCACGCGCCGGTCCGGACGGAGGCGGACGCGGAGCGCTGGGTCCTCTGCTGTCCGGATGTGTACTGCCACACCAACGATCCGGATCTGTTGAAGAAAATCCTCCCCGCGTTCGACCGGGAGACGGCCGATTTCTTCCGCTGGCAGGTGGGCTATGCGCGGGAGGAGTTAGAAGGAATCCTGCGCGCAAAGTCGGGGATAGACTTCGGCGTTTTGCAGAACATCAAACCCCTCGAACGCGGCCCCTCCGGCCGGATCCGGCGTCTCGGGGTCGAGGGGAGCAAGGCCGCGGTCGTCGTCGGGAAAGAGCTGGAGATCCGCCGCTGGCTCTCGCCGAGTCACCTGATGAGCAGCGCCTTCATCGTCTCCACGGAGCGGAACGCCTCCGGCGTTCCCTCCCGCTTTACCCTCTACGGCGCGGGCTGGGGTCACGGCGTCGGCCTCTGCCAGATCGGCGCCGCCGTGATGGCAAAGAGGGGATGCGGGGCGGAGGAGATCCTCCGCCACTATTTCCAGGGCGCCACGCTGGTGAAACGGTACTGAAACAACGGACCAGCGGAACTTTTGCGCAATTTGGAAATCAGATCCCGGGAGCGCGCATTGGAGATTTTTCGGGGCACCCTGCCCCCGCAGCGAAGCGAGGAGGAGCAGGGTCGAAAAATGTCCAGCGCGCAGAGGGATCTGATTTCCAGGTCTCAAATCGGGAGCTGTCCCTCCTTTTCCTCCTTTTCGCGCTGGTGAAGCGGTATTGAAAGGACCCAATGAAACTGGCAAAACCGGCCGCGCGAAACCCCTGGGCGTGGGTCCCGACCCTCTATCTCGCGGAGGGCGCCCCCTACGTGATGGCGATGACCGTCTCGGTCATCCTCTACAAACGGCTCGGCGTCTCCAACACGGAGATCGCTTTCTACACCTCCTGGCTCTACCTCCCCTGGGTGATCAAGCCGCTCTGGAGCCCCTTCGTCGATATGTTCCGGACGAAGCGGTTCTGGATCGTCGCGATGCAGCTCGTCCTCGGGGCGTCGTTCGCCTGCGTCGCGCTGACGATCCCGGCGCCCGCCTTTTTCCGCTACACGCTCGCCTTTTTCTGGATTATGGCCTTCAGCTCGGCGACCCACGACATCGCCGCCGACGGCTTCTACATGCTCGGCCTCCAGGAGCGCCAGCAGGCGGCCTTCATCGGCGTGCGAACGATCTTCTACCGGATCGCGATGATCGCCGCCAAGGGGATCCTCGTCGTCCTGGCCGGGACCCTGGAGACGCGCGGCTTCAGCGTGGCCTCCGCCTGGTCGGTAACCTTTTTTCTGTTGGCCGCGATCATGCTGGCCCTGTTTTGCTACCACCTCTTCGCCCTCCCCTGCCCCGCTTTGGACCGGCCGGTTCCCCGCGCCCCCTCCGGAAGCGCCTCCGCAACATTCCTCCGGGGGTTTATCACCTTTTTTCGGCGGAAAGAGATCGTCGCAATTCTTGCCTTTTTCCTCCTCTACCGCTTCGCCGAGGCGCAGCTCGTCAAGATGGTCGCCCCGTTTCTGCTCGACCCGCGGACAAGGGGGGGGCTGGGGCTTTCAACCAGCGAGGTGGGGATCGTTTACGGGACGGTCGGGGCGATTGCGCTGATGGCCGGGGGGCTGCTCGGAGGCTGGGTCATCTCCAAAAACGGTCTCAAACACTGGCTCTGGATCATGGTCTCTGCAATGCACCTGCCGGATGCGATCTTCATCTATCTCTCGCGGGCGATGCCGGAGAGCCTCTATGCGATCAACGCCGCCGTGGCCCTGGAGCAGTTCGGCTACGGCTTCGGCTTCACCGCCTATTCGCTCTTCATGATCATGGTCTGCGAGGGGGAGTACAAGACGGTCCACTACGCGATCGCGACGGGGATCATGGCCCTCGGGATGATGATCCCGGCGATGTCGAGCGGCTGGATCCAGGAGCAGTTGGGCTATTCCGGCTTCTTCCTCTGGATCCTCATCTCGACGATCCCCGGCTTCATCGTCGCGGCGATGATCAAAATTGATCCCGCGTTCGGGAGGAATTAGAGAAATTAGGGACACTTCCCATATTTTCTACAGAAAATATGGGAAGTGTCCCTAATTTCCCTAGATGAGAGGGACGGCGCGAACATGAATGCAGTGCAGATCCGGACGGCCTTTATTCTCGGGGCGGGGCTCGGGACGCGCCTCCGCCCGCTGACGCGGAATTGCCCCAAGCCGCTCTTGCCCGTCGGCGGCCGCCCGCTCATCACCTTTGCGATGGACCACTGCCTTTCGATCGGCGTCAAGCGGTTCATCGTGAACACCCACCATTGCGCAGCGGCCTACGACAGGGCCTTTCCCGGCCGGAGCCGGCGGGGGGCGCCGATCCTCTTCCGCAATGAACCAGTTCTCCTCGACACGGCCGGCGGACTGAAAAACATCGAAGACCTCATTGAAGAGGAGGAGACGATCCTCGTCTATAACGGCGACATCCTCTCCGACCTTCCGCTGTCGCGGCTTCTAACTGCCCATGCGGCAGGGGGCCGTGAGGTCACCCTCGCCCTCCGAAGCAACGGCCCGCTGCGGAACGTCTGCCTCGACGCGAGGGGCGAAATCTGCGATTTCAGAGACCTCCTCGGGAACCCTGGCGTCCGGCGCTGCCTCTTTTCGGGGATCTCCGTCGTGGAGAAACGGTTCCTCCGGCGGCTGATCCCCGGCAAGGCTGAATCGACGATTCCCGTCTTCGCGGCGATGATCCGGGAGGCCTCCGGATCGGTCGCCTCCGTTGTGATCGATGAGGGGAACTGGGAGGACATCGGCGATCCGGAGGCATATGCGCAAATCGTTGCCGCCGTTCCGCCGCTCCGGTACGGGGATGGATGCACCGCACCGGAGGAATCCGCAGATGCAACGAACACTATCCTTTTGGCTGTTCCGAAAGGTGTGCCGGCGGAGGCCGGAGAGGACGAGGTCGCCTTTGTCCTGCGAACGCTCGGCCTCGCCGCCGGGACGCGGGTGGAGCTGGCCCAAGTCGGAAAGGGCGGTTCGGACCGGGACTACTTCCGCGTTGCGGCGGCCGGCGGGATGCCCGCAATCCTGATGCGTTACGGCCGGATGTACGAGGAAAACGATCTCTATGCGGCCGTCGCCTCCTTTCTCAAGGGAATCGGCGTGAGAGTCCCCGCAATTTACGGCCACGATCCGGAGCGGAGGCTCATCCTGATGGAGGACTTAGGGGAGCGGGACCTCTACGCGCTCCGCGACGCCCCGTGGAAGATTCGCCGCAGCCTCTACGAAAAGACACTTGCACTCGCCGCGAAAATGCTATCACTTTCACTGGATCGCCTTCCCGCCGGGCTCCGCCTGATGCCCGGCTTCGATGCAAACCTCTACCGGTGGGAGCGGAACTACTTCCGGGAGCACTGCGTCCGGAACGTCTGCCGGATCGACCTCGCCGCCGCGGAGGGTGAGGCCCTGGAGGCGGAGCTTGCGGCCCTGGCCGGGCGGCTGCTTTCGACGCCGTCTGTTCTCGTCCACCGCGACCTCCAGTCGCAGAACGTGATGATCCTGGATAGCGAACCGGTCCTGATTGATTTCCAGGGGATGCGCCCCGGAAGCCCCTTCTACGACCTCGGTTCGCTCCTCTGCGATCCCTACGTCTCATTTCCGGAGAAGGGGCGGGACGAACTCCTCCGCCTTTATCACGGGATCTCCCATTCCCAATACCCGTGGGATTTGTTCCAGGAATTTTTTCTGCTCGCCTCCGCCCAGCGGCTGATGCAGGCGCTCGGCGCCTACGGCTTCCTCGGCCTTAAGCGCGAAAAACCCCATTTTCTCAACCACATCCGCCCCGCCCTCGAAAACCTCATTGCGGTAACCGCGGAGTCGGGGTCTCTCCCGCGCCTCCACGCCCTCGCCAGCCGCTGCCGCGATGCCGTCGAAATCGGGGACCTTAGAGGATTCCTGAAAGGAATAAACACCAAGTTTGAGAGGGAGGATGATAGGGTATAAATCAAGAGCAGGGGACAGATCCCGAACGGTTGATGAATAATCGGGAGCTGTCCCCCTTTTTTCTCTGCTTGACAGAATGGCGATCCGCCATTATGGTATGCGCGCTGAACAAATCGGTCGGTTAACGTCGTCAAGACATCAAGTCTGAAAGGATATGAGGAGGAAGTCATGGGTCACGGAGCGTGTGTGAGAAAGTCGTCGGTCGTTGCAATCATTTTGATCATCCTGCTGGTTCTTCTGCCGGCGCTGGTTCCGGCGGCGGAGCCGGAGAAGAAGGACAGCCGGCCGGAACGGGGAATCGCCGTCTATACCGATTATTCCGGCGTCGCGGTCGCCCGGGGGGAGAACGTCCAGATGGAGCTGACCCTGGAGAACAAGGGACGGGCCGATGAGAACATCGACGTCCGGATCACCGCGGCGGCGAAGGGGTGGAAGGCGACGCTGAAGGGCGCCCGCTACCAGGTCACCGGGATGTATGTCCCGAACGGGAAGGCCAAAACCCTCGCACTCAACCTGGAACCGGAAAAGGGGATCGGTCCGGGGCAGTACGCCTTCCAGTTCGAGGCGAAGACGGTGGACGGCAGATTCACCTCCGCCCATACCCTGACCGTGAATGTCCAGGAGAGGAAGGTCGGCGCCGACAACATCCAGATCAACGCCGCCTATCCGGTCCTCCGGGGGCAGACCGACTCCAAGTTCGAGTTCTCCCTCGACGTGCTGAACAAAAGCGAGATGGAGCGCACGTTTAACCTTGCAGCGGTCGGGCCGGAGAAATGGGAAATCAACTTCAAACCCGCCTACGAGCAGAAGCAGATCTCCAGCATCCGGGTGAAGGAAGGGCAGAGCCAGACGGTGGCCGTCGAGGTCACCCCGGCGCAGAACGCCGCCGCCAAGGAGTATCCGATCATCGTCGCGATCAGCTCCGGCGAAAGCAGGGCCGAGGTCAAGCTCACGGTGAACCTGACGGGAACCTACCGACTCGACGCCGGGACGCCGAACGGGATCCTGTCACTCGAGGCCTATGCCGGAAAGCCCGTCACCTTCTCGCTCTTCGTGAAGAACGCCGGCTCCGCCGCAAACCGCAACGTCAGCTTCTCCTCCTTCAAGCCGGAGAACTGGGAGACCACCTTCAAGCCGGAGAAGATCGATTCCCTCGCGCCCGGCGAGATGAAGCAGGTGGAGGTGACGATCAAACCGGGGCCCCAGTCCCTCGTCGGTGATTACTCCGTGGGCGTCATGACGAACGGGGAAAAGTCGGACAAGACGGTGGAGATGCGGGTTACGGTGAAGGCCTCATCGGCCTGGGGCTGGATCGGGATCGGCCTGATTCTGCTGGTGATCGCGGGCTTAAGTTTCCTGTTCATCAAGATGGGGAGACGCTAACGGTGGAAAAAGAGACGGTCATCCGGATGGAAGAGCTGACCAAACGCTATGGGGCGCAGACGGCGGTAAACCGTCTGAGCCTTGAGGTGCTGGAGGGGGAGATTTTCGGCTTCCTGGGACCGAACGGGGCCGGGAAGACCACGACGATGCTGATGCTGCTGGGACTCACCGAGCCGACCTCCGGGACGGTCCGGGTCTGCGGCTATGACCCGGCCCGCGACCCGCTGAAGGTGAAGGAACTGATCGGCTATCTGCCGGAAAACGTCGGCTTCTACGAGGATATGGACGCGCGGCAGAACCTCCGTTACATCGCGCGCCTGAACCGGATCCCGGATAAGGTTTCCGCCGGGCGGATCGACCGGCTCTTGGAGGAGGTCGAACTCGCGAAAGAGGCGGACAAGCGGGTGGGCTCCTACTCGAAGGGGATGCGGCAACGCCTCGGGATCGCCGAGGTCCTGATCAAGGAACCGAAGGTGGTCTTCTTAGACGAGCCGACGATCGGCCTCGATCCCGACGGGACGAACCGGATGCTCGATCTGATCCAGGGTCTCAGCCGGGAGCGGCGGATGACGATCTTCTTTTCGTCCCACCTGCTCGACCAGGTCCAACGGCTCAGCGACCGGATCGGGATCATGATCAAGGGGAAACTCGTTGCCGTCGGTACACTCGACGATCTGGCGCAACGGGGGCTGGGACTGGAAGAGGGCGAGGCTTACACCCTCGAAGAGATCTACATGAAATATTTCAAGGAGGGGTGACCTTGCGCGGGATCTTCACGATATACCAAAAGGAGATGGAGGACCATTTCAGCAGCACGCGGTTCCTCCTGATTACGGCGCTGATCGTCATGGTCGGGGTGATCATCGCCTCGATGGTCGGCATGTCCATGCAGGAGGAGCTCCGGGGGATGGCCAAGCCGGACTTCATCTTCCTGCTTCTGTTCACCTCGACGGGGAAGCTCTTCTCCTTCATCCAGTTCATCGGCTTTTTCGGGCCGCTGATCGGGATCATCCTCGGTTTCGACGCGGTCAACCGCGAGCGGACCGGCCGAACGCTGAGCAAGCTGGCCTCCCAGCCGATCTACCGGGACGCGATCATCAACGGGAAATTCCTGGCCGGCATGACAATGATCGCGATCGTCATGGTATCGCTTGTGCTTATCATCTCGGGGCTCGGCATCCGCCTGATCGGCGTGGTTCCGGGCGCGGAGGAGCTCGGGCGGCTTCTGATCTACCTCGTCCTCAGCATCCTCTACATCTCTTTCTGGCTGGGGGCGGCGATCCTTTTCTCCGTCGTCTTTAGGAGCACGGCCACCTCGGCCTTGGCGTCGCTCGCCGTCTGGATCGGTCTCTCCTTCTTCATCGGCCTCGGGGGCAGCCTGCTTGCCGATGCGATCGCCCCGATGCAACAGACCGCCGACATGGCACAGGCGCAGGACTCCTTCGTGAAGAATGCGGAGGTGCAGCGCGCCGCCTCGCTGCTCTCCCCGGCGACGCTCTACGGGGACGCAACCTCGACGATCCTCGACCCGCTCCGCAAGACGCCGCGCTCCTTCGTGCTGATGGGGCCGATGGAGAGGATCTCACTCTCGCGCTTTCAAAACCCGCTCCCGCTCATCCAGAGCGTCGTGATCGTGGCGCCCTTTCTGATATCCCTCGTTGCGATCACCTTCGCCTGTTTCGGGATCTGCTACGCGGTTTTTATGCGGCAGGAGATCCGCTCGACGTAAGACGTAATATCATTTTGAGAGCTTTGAATTACTCCTGAAATTCGGCAGTGGGGGTATTTTTCAAAGCTCTCATTTTATCATTGATAAGAAATTCGATTCCATGATAGAAGGCGCAAAAAATAAGAGGAGGTTCGTTGTGAAGAAAATCGTTGTCATCGTTCTTGCCGTAATGATGGTCGCCGCCGTCGGCTGCAAAAAGAGTGAAGAGACCAAGAA
>MNZQ01000042.1 GCA_001873745.1 Syntrophaceae bacterium CG2_30_58_14 | reverse complement strand
TTTGACGACCTGGACGAAGCCACCGACGGCCTGCTGGTGCACAGCGAAAACTGGCAGGCGCTGAACCTGCTGGCAGAGAAGTATCGGGAGCAGGTGAAGTGTGTTTACATTGATCCGCCGTATAACACGGATGCATCCGCCATACTGTATAAAAATGATTATAAAAACTCGTCTTGGTTGGCTTTAATGTATAGCAGATTATATTTGGTAAGGATGACGCTTGATACAAGCGGCATCCTCTGTGCGGCAATCGATGACGAAGAAGCCTCAGAACTTAAAATTATTCTCTCGACGCTTTTCGCAAGAGAACTTGGGGTAGTTGCTGTTCGGTCTAATCCAGCAGGTCGAAAAACAAAAGGAACGTTTGCCCCAGCACATGAGTATGCAATGTTCTATGGAATGTCTTCTGAATCTGCACCCATGAGTCTGGATATCACCGAGAAAAGGCTTGCACGTTATCCACAACAAGACGAGAAAGGTCGTTTTGCTTGGGCAAATTTTATAAGATCGGGTAGTAACGATAAGAGGGAAGATCGTCCAAGGTTATACTATCCTATCTTTGTATCAAAAGACGATATGATCCGTATTCCTTCCATGAATTGGGATGAAGAATCTAATTCTTATAAATTGCTCGAGCAGCCGTGCGATAATGAAAAAGTAGTTTATCCAATTATTAAACAAAATAGCAAGAATATAGAGAAGAACTGGCAGCGTGGTCATGACCGCGTAACTCAGGAGATAGAAGAATATCGCATTCGTCGAGCATCCAATGGAGTGATTAGTATCGACTTTAAAACTAGAATGGATGAAGATTCCTTACCCACCACTTGGTGGGATGCAAAAGAATATGCTTCTGCAAACTACGGTGCAGCAGAGCTCAAGGCGTTATTTGGAGAAAAGAGCTTTGATTTTGCAAAAGCTCGAAGTTTAGTTAGTGACTGCATTGTTGCGTCTGGTGGCAGATTGCCCCAATCTCTTATATTAGACTTCTTCGCCGGTTCCGGAACGTCTGGTCACGCGGTCATCAGCCTCAACCGCGAGGACGGAGGGCGGCGCAAGTTCATTCTGGTGGAGATGGCGCAGTACTTTGACACCGTGCTCCTGCCGCGCATCAAGAAGGTCACCTTCTCGCCGGAGTGGAAGGACGGCAAGCCCAAGCGCATGGCCACCGCCGAGGAAGCCGAGCGCAGCCCGCGCATCGTCAAGGTCATCCGGCTGGAATCCTACGAAGACGCGCTGAACAACATCGCCTTCGACGATCCTTCCGGCCAGCGGGCCATGCAGTTTGAAGACTACCTGCTCCAGTACATGCTCCAGTGGGAAACGCGCGGCAGCGAAACCCTGCTCAATGTGGAGAAGCTCGCCAAGCCCTTCTCGTATCAACTGCACATCCATCGCGACGGCGAAACACGCGCGCAGGCCGTGGACCTGCCCGAAACCTTCGCGTATCTCCTGGGCTTGTACGTTCAGAAGCGAGAAGCGCTCAACGACAACGAGCGGCGCTACCTGGTCTATCGCGGCGCCACCCGCGCGGGGCGCAAGGCGGCCGTCATCTGGCGCGAGACCGAGGGCTGGAAGGAGAAAGACTACAAGCGCGATAAGGAGTTCGTGGCCGCGCAGAAACTGACCGAGGGCATGGACGAAGTGTACGTCAATGGCGATTCGTACATCCCCGGCGCGCGGGCGCTGGAAAAGCTGTTCAAAGAGCGAATGTTTGCCCCCGTGGAGGTGTAAGATGAACAAGCACATAGTATTGCCGAAAGAACAGATTGCCGAATTCTGCCGAAGATGGCGCATCGAGGAGCTCTCCATCTTCGGTTCGGCGCTGCGGGAAGATTTTCGCCCTGACAGCGACGTTGACGTGTTGGTCCGTTTCTCACCGGCGGCGCGCTGGGGCCTGTTCGATCTGATGCGCATGGAGGAGGAATTGAAAGCGATCTTTGGACGAGAGGTTGACCTCGTCGAGCGGTCCGCTGTGGAACAAAGCCGCAACTATGTGCGCCGCAAAGCCATCCTCAGCAACATGGAGCCGATATATGCAGCGCGATGAAGCCTATCTTCTGGATATGCTGCTTTCCTCCCGCGATGCGCAAAGCGTCGTGGCGCAGTTAACGCGGGAGCAATTCCAAAGCAGCCGGATTCACCAGTTGGCGTCGCTCAAAGCGATCGAGACCATCGGTGAGGCCGCATCGAGGATTTCCGATGCGTTTCGCGCAGAGCACCCGGAAATCCCCTGGCATGAGATCATCGGCATGCGCAATCGCCTGATTCACGCCTACTTTGAAGTGGATATTGAAAAGGTTTGGGAGACCATACAAGACGACCTGCCGCCCCTCATCGATCATCTTCAATTACTCGTGCCGCCGGAGGAACCGTGATGTCGTTCAAAGCACGATCACAAACGAATTCACCTTCAGCGGCATCGCCAAGCGGTCTTCAGCAGTATGTCAAACTGGAAGATCGATTGGTCCTGCTCGCCTGGATCAACAGCCTTTTGGGCTACAAGCGCAACAAAGACCTGCTGGCCGATACCAAAGGCGCCGATGAGGGGTTCGACGCTTCGGGGCGGAGTTACCTCCATCACCATTTGATCGGCCGCGGCAGTCAGGTCAAAATCACATCCGCAGACCTGGAGCGCTATGACGAGAATATCTGCGCTCACCTGGCGGCCATCAACCGCGGCCGCACCGAGCCGATTACCCTGCGCTATTTTCAGTATCTGGCCGCACTCTACACGGAAATTGTCCTGGACCGCTATTTCAACGCCCGGGCCCAACTGCTGGCCGATCTGAATGCCTTTGTGCGCGAGCGCAACGCCGCCAAAGCTCCCGGCGAGCCGCCCGACGAGGCGTTTGCCGAAGCCGATCTGACCAAACTGGCCTGCTGGATGGCCACTGGCAGCGGCAAGACGCTGATCCTGCATCTCAACTACCACCAGTTTCTACACTACACCACCGAACCGCCGGACAATATCCTGCTCATCACCCCCAACGAGGGCCTGAGCGAACAGCATCTAACCGAACTGGCCGCTTCCGGCATACCGGCCCGGCGCTTCGACCTGAATCACAGCGGCCTGTTCACGGGCGGCAGAAATGCCGTGCAGGTCATCGAAATCACCAAACTGGTGGAGGAAAAGCGCGGCGGCGGGGTGAGCGTGCCGGTGGAGGCCTTCGAGGGCCGCAATCTGATCTTTGTGGACGAGGGACACAAAGGCTCCGGCGGCGAGGTCTGGCGCAGGTACCGCGACGCGCTGGGCGCGACCGGCTTCACCTTTGAGTACAGCGCCACCTTCGGACAGGCATTAAGCGCCGC
Source organism: Syntrophaceae bacterium CG2_30_58_14 (assembly GCA_001873745.1). Classification (GTDB taxonomy): domain Bacteria; phylum Desulfobacterota; class Syntrophia; order Syntrophales; family UBA5619; genus UBA5619. The sequence goes on along the minus strand of MNZQ01000042.1, from coordinate 8,063 downwards.
ACGCAACGACCCGCTCACTGCGGAATACGGCAAGGCCATCGTTTTCGACTACTCTTACCGCTACTTTTACGGCGACGGCTATGGCAAGGATTTTCGCATCCTCAACCTGAAGGAAGACAGCCGCGAGGAGCAAACCGAAATGCTCCTTTTGGGCAATCTGCTTTCGTTTTACGAGCAGCAGCGCATCTTTCAGGAACAGGCCGACGCCTTGCGCCCCTACAACCTGGAAAAGCCATTGTGGGTGTTCGTGGGCTCTACGGTAAACGCCGTTTACAGCGAGAACAAGGAGAAACGCAGCGACGTGTTGACCGTGGCGCGTTTTCTGCACCACGTGCTGGAAAACAAAGGCGGCTGGGTGGTGAAAGGCATTGAAAAACTGCTCAAGGGGAAGAGCGGGCTGGTCACGCCGGACGGCGTGGACATCTTTGCCGGGCGCTTTGAGTCCCTGCGCGAAACCGGCCTCGCTTCCCAAGCCCTGTACGCGGACATTCTCGCACGGCTTTTCCAATCGCCGGGTGGCGGCGGTCTGCACCTGTGCGATATCCGCGGCAGTGCGGGCGAGTTGGGGTTGAAGGCCGTCGGCGCCGAAGATTATTTCGGACTCATCTACATCGGCGACACGTCGGAATTCAAAAAACTGGTGGACAACGACAAAGCGGGCATTGTGCTGGAGGAGGACGTCTTCTCCGGCTCTTTGTTTGAGGAGATCAACCGACCCGATTCGCGGGTCAATATCCTGATTGGCGCGAAGAAATTCATGGAGGGCTGGAATTCGTGGCGTGTTTCCAACATGGGCTTGCTGAATATCGGCAAGAAGGAAGGTTCGCAGATCATTCAACTCTTTGGCCGCGGCGTCCGTCTGCGCGGCAAGGGCCGCTCACTCAAGCGCAGTGCGGCGATAGAAGGAACACATCCACCGCGCGTGCGTTCGCTGGAAACACTGAACATATTTGCCGTGCGCGCCAACTACATGGCGCAGTTCCGTAACTATCTGGAACGGGAAGGGGTGGAGACCGAAGAAACGATTGATCTCCCGCTGTTTGTTTGGGCCAATGATCAGTTTCTGAAACGAGGGCTGGTCGTGCCGCGACCGGAAGAGGGACGCGATTTTGCGAAGGAGACCGACCTTCTGCTGGAAGCTGATCCCGTCGTGCGTGTGCTTGTGGATATGTCGGTCAAGTTGCAGGCCATGGAAAGCAGTACTGTGGGGCTACAGACGGCGGAGGTCCGCGCCGGCGCCGGGCAAACCATTCCGCCCGAAAGCCTCGCACTCGTGGACTGGGAGCGGGCCTATCTCGATTTGCTGGCGTACAAGGAACGCAGAGGACTGAAAAACTTCGTTATTCGCGCTGAAGCGCCGCGCCTGATTATCGAAAATGTGAACTACACCCTGGTGGCAGACGAATCCGTCGTCAAGCCGAGCTCGTTTGCCGAACGCGCCTTGCTTCAGGAAGCCGTAACCCGCATTCTGCGTAAATATGCGGATAACTTCTACCGGAACAGGCGCGAGAAGTGGGAAAGTCGGAATCTGGTGTACAAAACTCTCGACAAAAGCGACCCGAACCTGGCCTTCAACCGCGAGGCGGTGCAAGAGCGCCCAGAGGGAACCTACATCGTCAAAGTGCGGAAGTCCGATAAGGAACTGATCGCGGCCATAGAAAAACTCCGCGAAGATGTGGACCGCCTGCGCCAACAGGAAACGAATGAACTGCCGCGCATCTATTTTGACCGGCACCTGTATTTGCCGCTCCTGTTGGAGAAAAACGACAAGGTGCAAACTGTCCCGCCGGGGCTGAAAAAGAGTGAAGCGCAATTCGTGCGTCATTTAAAGGTGTACTGGACGGCAGAAAAGGATAAATCGCTGGCGGGGAAAGAGGTCTTTCTGCTTCGCAACCTGAGCCGCGGCAGCGGTGTGGGCTTCTTTGAAGAGAGCGGATTTTATCCCGACTTTATCCTGTGGGTGGTCGATGGCAAAAAAAGCCAGCGGATAGTCTTCATAGAACCGCACGGCATGCTTCATGCCAAAGCCTACATCCACGACGAAAAAGCGCGACTTCACGAACGTCTTCCGATACTGGCAACGAAAATGGGGCAGCGAAGCAAGAAGAAGAATATCATGCTGGATTCGTTCATCATCTCCGCCACGCCATACGACGATTTGCATGAACGTTACGAGAATGGCGCCTGGGGCAGGGAGAAATTTGCCGAGAAGCATATTTTGTTTCCGGAGCGGGGAAAAGACTACGATTATTTACACATTCTTTTTAAGTCTATGAAATGATTTTGCTATTGAGACAACATTGGCGGGGAGATCATACGTCAGACTACTCAAGGAGCTGAAGAAAGAGGGCTATAAAATCCATCTGTTTTATCTATGGCTCCATAAACCGGATCTTGCGCTGAAGCGCATTGCCGAACGCGTCAGAGCGGGGGGGCACGATGTGCCGCCGGAGGTGGTAAGGCGCAGGTTTGTCAGAAGCGTGCACAATTTCTTTCATCTTTACAGACCGTTGCTCGATTCATGGATGCTATTCGATAATTCTGCGAATTTGCCCCGCCTGATTGCAGATGAAGAAAGTGGCAATTTAACAGTTATTGATGATAAACTGTTTTCAATGATTGAAAGGAGTTCCAGGTAATGAAAAAACAGACGCGCAAAAGCAGGGAAGATGTACGCGATCTTCCTTTGAAGGTAAAAGCCGAAATGGCGTTGAAAGAGGCAGTTGCCGAGGCCCTGGCCGAGCATAAGCGACGGAGGAATCCCATTGCTGTCTGGCGGAATGGCAAGGCGGTATGGATACCGCCGGAAGAAATCGTCGTGCCGGAAGTATAATAGCGCTTATTATGTTCATGGATAGCCGATTGCTTTTTCTTCGTAAAAATCATAGGGAGCCTCCTGTTTTCTTGGAGGGTATGTCGGCGCGCCGACATATATAAAGTCATTGATATAATTGTATTATTGACGACGGTGAAAAAGTTTTGCCTTGTGGATAACCGGGCTGGGAGCGGTCGGAACAACCGGGACTGAACCCCGGTCTCCCTTTGGATATGGCGTAGTCAGGCGCCCAGGGTTTCGGGATTTCAGATGGTCATTCAGACCCTTCGGGCAGTCTCCAGCTCGCGCTTTTTGATCACGATGAGGATCGCCGTGAGGGCGGCCTGCGTCATTCCGGGGATTCGCTCCGCCTGGCCGACCGTGGCCGGCCCTACACGGGAGAGCTTCGCTTTCAGCTCATTGGAGAGTCCCGGCACGGCGGCGTAATCGAAGTCCACCGGCAGCTTCATAGATTCGATATCTTTCATCTTTTTGACAGACTCCTGCTGTCGTCGGATATACCCTTCGTATTTCGCCTCGATCTCGATTTGCCGTTTGACCGCACGATCGGGGACGGCCTCCCAGCCGTCGAAACGGGAGAGGTCGTCGTAGCCGATCTCTTCGCGTTTGAGGAGCTGGAAAAGGGTAACCGGATTTTTGATCGGCGCCGTGTTCATCTCCGCGAGGGTCCGGTTGGTCTCTTCCACCGGAAAGATCCGGACGGAGGAGATTTTCCGGATGCCGGTTTCGATCCGGCGGGCCTTCTCTCGGAGAAGCCCGTGCTGCTCCTCCGTGATCAGGCCGAGCTCCCGCCCCTTTCCCATCAGACGGAGCGTCGCATTGTCCTCCCGGAGGATCAGCCGGTACTCGGCGCGGGAGGTGAACATCCGGTAGGGTTCGTCGACGCCGCGCGTGACGAGATCGTCCACCATCACGCCCATATAGGCATCCGACCGGTCCAGAACAAAGGCGGGCCGACCCTGGATCGCCAGCGCGGCGTTGACCCCGGCCCAGAGCCCCTGCGCCGCCGCCTCCTCGTAACCGGAAGTTCCATTGATCTGGCCGGCCAGATAAAGCCCTGTCACCCGCTTCGCCTCCAGCGTAAGGCGGAGTTCGGTCGGCTGGACGAAGTCGTATTCGATCGCGTAGGCCAGGCGCATGATCTCCGCCTTCTCCAGGCCCGGAACGCTCCGGACGACTCTTTCCTGAAGATCCGGCGGAAAGCAGTTTCCCAGTCCCTTCGCGTAGATCTCCTCCGTCTCCAGACCCTCCTGCTCGAGAACCACCGGGTGGCTTCCCCGATCGGCAAAGCGCATCACCTTGTCTTCGAGAGAGGGGCAGTAGCGGGCGCCGACCCCCTGGATTGCCCCGGCGTAGAGCGGAGAAAATCGGATATTTTCACGGATGATCCGGTGCGTCTCCTCCGTCGTCGCCGAAAAGAAGGAGGGGAGGCGATCCTCGCGGAGCCGCGCCGTCGTGAAGGAGAAGGGTTCCGGATCGGGGTCGCTGTCCTGGCGGACGAGGCTTGCGAAATCAATCGACGAGGCGCGAAGCCGGGGCGGCGTCCCCGTCTTCATCCTTCCCATCTCGAAACCGAGTTCCTTGAGCGATGAGGAGAGCGCGAGGGAGGCGATCTCGCCGGCCCGGCCCGCGGGGTACCGGACATCGCCGATGTGGATCAAACCGCCGAGGAAGGTCCCCGTGGTGATCACGACCGCCCGGCCGGCATGGAAAACATTGGTCTGATCGATGACGCCGCGGATCCGTCCATCCTCGACGACGAGATGTTCCACGAGGCCCTGAAGAAGGTGAAGGCGCGGCTCCTTCTCGAGGACGGTCTTCATCGCGAGGCGGTAAAGCTGCTTGTCGCACTGAAAGCGTGTCGACCGGACGGCCGGGCCTTTGGAGGCGTTCAGCAGCCGGAAGTGGACGGCGGTTTTATCGGCAATCCGGCCCATCTGGCCGCCCAGCGCGTCGACCTCCTTGACGAGCTGGCTCTTGGCCAGACCGCCGATTGCGGGGTTGCAGGACATCAGCGCAATCGCGTCCAGGCTGATGTTGAAGAGCAGCGTTTCGCAGCCCATCCGCGCCGCCGCAAGCGCCGCCTCGCAACCCGCATGCCCCCCCCCGACAACGATGACGTCATATTTTTGATTCATGAGTTCCGATTTCCTTGCAGTTCCGCAAACAATTCCCGACCTTTTTCTTTTCCCATACCCGTTTATCGGTTCTTCAGATACTGCTTCAAATCCCGATAGTAGTTTTCGTGAGGACCAATCATAACCAATTCCAGGTCTGGGTCGATCTTCCGGTAGGCAAGAAGGTATTGAGTCGTTTCTATCTTGAACTTGTGAACGAATACCCCCGTGAGGTCTCCCTTCTTCTCTTCGCCAATCGAAGGGTTCTGCGCGATTCTTTGCACCTCCTGATCCAAGATCTCTTTTTCCTGCTTCCGCATCTTCTTTACCTTCTGAGCGAAAGATTTTGACTGGTATATGGCCATTGGCGCCTACCCGAATTTGTATTCCGTTTTTTCGCCCTGCTCCAATTCCTCCAGTCCGATCAGGATTTCCTTGATGAGGGAATAGGTCAGGTCCGGGTTCTCTTCGGCGCATTTGCCCATGCGAGCCCAATGATCAATCTGGCCGGCTACGGACCTGTGGTCAATTCGACTGAATTTCCTGGCGTCAGCGACAAGCTCTTCAGATACCCTTACGGCTGTTGCCATAACACCTTCCTCCCGCAGTTGTTGCATTTCGTAATCATTTTATAATAAAGGATTGTTTAATGCAACCAAACAATCCTAATCTGCCGGCAGGAGTTTCGGGGACATTGGACATCCATGATAAGTAATGTCACCAAGAAAAAAGGGGGCAGATCTTTACACCCTGCTTAAAAAGTTTTCCAAAACGAATATCAATCTTCTGCGGAAAAATACGGGGCTTTCCACAATTGCCATAGCCTTCAGATTTTCAATGCCGGTGACAAACCAGGGCTCTTCCAGTCCAGGCACTTCCCATACCCAATCCGGAGTCTTCAGCCGCAACTCGGCGCACAGTGCTTCGACCGTTGAAGCCAACAGAGCATCAAAGCGAGGATTCCTTAATTTAAGTGGTTCAGGAAGAAGTCGAGATATATCCTTGCAATAGCGGACATCATCAACAAAATTGAAAAAAGGAACCTCCCAATTTTTTTTACTCCTGAGCATATCCCGTCTTGCCTGTTTTATGGTGGATGGTACGTAGTTCAACTCAAAAGTTCCTCAATCAATAATTTTGTTGTCGGCTTGATCAGATTTCTTGGATAGTATTTCCCGATGATTTTTAACACGGCGGGCGCATCTTTCAATTTCAGTTCCCGCATGAGAAATCGTATGTCGTCGGTGTCCTGTTTATGCCTTACCGATATAGCTTTCATAGCCAGAAGATATTCCGGATCGGCGTGGTAAACCGTAAGATTATGCCAGTCAAAAAGAATTTTATCTTTGTGCTTCTTTTTGCTCAAATATCCCTTAACGCCATCATTAAGCCAGTCGAGAGGCAAATGATGTTCCTTGGCGATTCGTAATGCCGCCAGATGGATTTTCTGCTCGGGTTTAAAGACAGCGTCAATATCCTTTGTAGCGGGCCGGGCATCGAAAACCATGCACATTATTGCTCCGCCATATAGACAAATCTCACCTTTGATGCCCATTTCGGCAAGTTGATCGTTCAACATTTTGAGATGTTTCTTGATTTGTTGTTTCGTCATTGTTTCAACGGTGCCTATCCTTCGTCTCTGACAATAACTTATACGCCCATGTACGGGTGATTTTACGGGGTTTTATCCATAGGCAAGAACTTACAATAATTTCGGCATGGCGGCAATAAATTTCGTTGCCCTTGAACAAGGGAATATTTGCCACTGATCATTCATGAATTCCTATTTCCTTGCAGTTCCGCAAGCAATTTAATATGATCGCCCCAGAAAAACACAACCGAAAAAAGGAGTCCCGTGGGCAAACCGACCTTCTGGAACAACAAGAAGCGGTATTCCGATCTCAAAAGTTACTGGATCAACCGCTTCGGCTGCCGGGTGCACAAGCTCCCGATCGACGCCGGCTTCACCTGCCCGAACCGCGACGGCAGCGTCGCCACGGAAGGATGCATCTATTGCGACGGGCGGGGATCTGCGCTTCGTCAGGCAGGCCCGCTGCCCTCGGTCGGCGAACAGGTCCGCCGGGGAATGGGTTTTTACCGCCAGCGTGGCAGGGCGGAGAAATTTATCGCCTATTTCCAGACCTTCACGAACACCTATGCCCCGGTGGAGAAACTCCGTGCGCTTTACGACGAGGCGCTCGCAGAGGAGGACGTGATCGGTCTTTCCATCGGGACGAGGCCCGACTGCCTCCCCGACGAGACGCTTGCACTGATCCGTTCGTATGCGGCGCGGCATCACGTCTGGTTGGAGTTCGGCCTCCAGTCGCTCCACGACCGGACGCTGCAGGCGATCAATCGGGGCCACAACGCGGCGGCCTTTCGCGAAGCGGTCCAAAGGGCCTCTGGTGGGCCCATTCTGATCTGCGTCCACATCATCGTCGGCCTTCCCGGCGAGACCCGCGAGGAGATCTTAGAGACGGCAACGGAAATCGCCGGGCTGCCGGTTCAGGGGATCAAGATCCACTCCCTCCTTGCGCTGAAGGGGACGGCGCTCGGCGAACGTTATGCAAAAGGAGAAATTGCGCTGATGACCCGCGAGGCGTACGTCGGGACGGTCTGCGACATCCTGGAGATCCTGCCGCCGGAGATGGTGATCCAGCGATTGACGGCCGAAGGTTATCGGGATATCTTCCTCGGGCCGGCGTGGGCGGAAAACAAGCTCGCAGTCCTCAACGCCATCGATCGGGAGCTGGAAACGCGCGACAGTTGGCAGGGGAATCGGTGGGGAGGAACGGCATGACCCGGATCGTGGCCTACCGGGTGGGAAACCCGACCAGCGTCGTAAGACCGGCGGACACCGTGAATCATGGGTGTGCGACAAATTTATGGCTGAAGCATTTTTTACTCCCCTCTTTAGCAAAGAGGGGGTGGGGGAGATTTGCGGGCGAATAAAGATCCTCATGCTTTTATTGCAAATCCCCCCTGCCCCCCCTTTCCAAAGGGGGGATAAGTCTCTGTAAGGAATATGGCACCCACATTTTTGTCGCAGACCCGTGAATCATATCCGTCTGGCAAAACCAGCGGGGTTCTGTTATAAGTAGGGGGAATTC
>MNZQ01000156.1 GCA_001873745.1 Syntrophaceae bacterium CG2_30_58_14 | reverse complement strand
GAAGTCGGCGCAGCGGCAACAAGCGTGCTGATAATCGAATAAACAGGCAAACTGAAAATTGCCAGAATCAGCAGCGACACCAAAACAGAAAGTTTTCGTTTTTTAAGCATAATCTTCCCTCCCAATGGATTTCGTTTAATTTACAACGCAGTAATCAAGCCAACGGAGTAGCGCAGGATGACAATCGCATCCCCCGAATCGATATCATTGTTGCTGGCCTTGTTGGTCACGTTGCCTGCCGCCTTCTGGGTATCCGTCAGCGTCGTCAGACCTACCGAATATCTCAAAATAAGGATAGCATCACCGGAATCAATCATTCCGTCGTTGTTTACGTCTCCCTTAGTATAGCTCTGCACCACCGTGATCGTGCCCGTCTTGAGGGCTGTACCTGATGTCGGGGTGGCGGTGACGGTGAAGGTGCCCACTTTTTTCCCAACGACCGTGACCGTGGCGCCGCTCGCACTGCCTGAAATCACGGCGACACCCTCCACCGAAGCGTCGGTGATCGTCCAGGTGTAGGATGTGGACTGATCCACCGTAAAGTCACGAGTGGCATAGACCCCCAAATCGGAGGTGCTGCCCTGGATCGCCACGGGGTCCGCGTAGGTGTAATCCGCCTGCGCGGTCGGCGCCGTCGAAACGTTCCCCGCATAATCCTTAAACCAGGCGTAGAGGGTCACTTTGCCATAGGCGGTGTCCGGATAGGCGGGGAAAAACGACCCGACGGCCTGATTGGAAGCGGTGTAATCCTGCTTCGCCTCATCCGCGGGCATCGTGGTGGAGTTGCTCAACCAGTAGTATTTCGTGTCCGTCGACGGCGACAGGGTTATGGTAATCTGAGTCGAACTTCCCGAAGACGGATCAAGCGATATGCTGCCCGTGGGGGCGACATTGTCGATCCGAATGGGGCCGGCGACGACGTCGCTGCTGAAAGAACCCGGTACATACAGGGTCTTGACGTGGAGATAACGGAGCTGGTTGGAATCGTAACTGTCGAAGACACTCTTCGGGATTATCTGTGACGTAACGGTCGGGTCAACCAGATAATCGTATTTCCCACTCGTGTCGTTGAAATCCGTGTCCGACAGGGCCGCGCTGGACGTATTGATTTTAAGTAAATAGTTCATCACATCTACACCGGACGGGGCCGTCCAGGAAACGACCAAATCTTCGGTCAATTTGACAAATTGATCGGACATGACCGTCGGTTCAAGTTTTACGCCGGTGACCTCGTTTGCGGCCCGGGCGGGGACGACAGTGACCGCAACCATCCCCAGAATCGCCATCAATACGGGCAAACGCCTCACCATCTTCATCATATTCATAGGTTTACATCCTCCCGTCGATAGGTTTGCATTAAAGGAAGCCGACACCCGTCCGAAAACGGACGCCGGCCCCGTAGAACCGTTACTGGACGGCGGTCAGTGTCAAGTTGACATCGGTCCTTCCGGAGGTAATTTCATCCGCCGTACCGGCCGTGACCTTGCCGCTGAACCACTGGGACGTATAGCCCGCCGACACGACGAGCACCTTGTAGTCGGTCCCTGCGGTCAACCCCTTGAAGGAGTAGTTACCGCTCCCATCCGCCCTGGTGAAGCCGGTATAGGTGGGCAATTCGCCGCTCCCCTTGTAGAGAAACACATAGACGATCGCATCTGCGGGAGGACCGGTGATCTTTCCTCCGATGGTTTCACCGAGGGAAATCTCCACGTCCTGGACCGTCGGGTCCGTGTTGACCGTGATTCCGGGTACTACTTTCGTCGGCAGGTTGCCGCCGGCAATCACCACCAACCGGTAATCGGTGGCGCCCGGCAGATTGGCGATCTCGTAGGCGCCGTTCGTTCCCGTCGCCGTCGCAGCAAAGAAGTTCTTCGACGACGAAGAGACCAGGACCACCGCGCCGCTCACCGCCGCAGTGTTGTTTGCGGAATCCTTTGTCGTCACGGCGCCGTTGATTTTATACACGACGGCGGGCGGCGAAAGGGCGAAATCAACCGTCGTCCCATCAGTGGACGGCGCCTTGTTCAACTCAAACTTCCGTTCATAACCGCGCTTCTGTGCAAAGAGGGTGTAGGTCTGCAACGCGTCAAGTCCATAGACGCTGTACAACCCATCTGCATTGGTGACGGCGTAGATCGACATCGCCCCCGTCCGGGAGACGATCACCGTCACGCCGGGCAGTTTCTTGACGGGATCGGAATTGGCCTCCGTCACCGTCCCTTTGAAATGGGCGCCCTTCTCGAGCGTCACATCCTGGGTCACATTCGAGGAGCTGATGAGGAGATCGACCGTGTAACTCTTGTAATCCGGATGGGTCACCTCCAGGGTGTAGCTCCCCTCCTTGACGTCGAGGATGGTGTACGCGCCGTCGCTGCCGGAGAAGTAGATCCTCCCGCCGACCAGCGTCCCCGTATCCTGGTCCTTCAGGTAAATCATCGCCCCGGCAATGTTCTTCACCGGGCTGGAATCCTTCTCCGTCACGGTCTCCGTCACGGTCCCGGAAAGTTTTGCCCCGGTATCGATGACGAAGTCCTTCGTCGTATCCGTCCCGGCGACGATGGTCGCCGTTTGCACCGGGTAGTTGCCGGTAAGCGGCTTCATCTCCACCGCATACGTGGTCCCGTTGCAGAGACCGCCGACCGAATAGCGGCCGTCCTGACCGGTGACCCCGAGCGCCCTCTGCGTTGCCGTGGCGGCCGTGATCAGCGCGTTGGAAACCGGCTCGGCGGCCACCCCCTTGGTCACCTTACCCGTCAGGATCAGGTCGCACTCGGTGATGTCGATGTTGGTACTGCCGACCGTCGTGTCGGAGACCGTGACCAGTTTCGCGCTGAACTCGCTCTGCGTCGGCGTCCCGTTTTCGTTGTAGAAGTAGAAGATCTTGCCGTTCCTCTTGATGACAAAGACCTCATACGTCCCCGGATCGACGGTCAGATTGAAATTCCCGCTGCCGTCGGTCGCCGCTTGCACCATCGCAAACGTATTGACCTCGAAACCGTAAACGGTGATGTTGGGAACGCCAGCAAGGCCGCTTCCGGAATCTTCCTTGATCCAGCCGGTAATGCTCTTGCTGGTCGACGTGTCAAAGGTGAAGTTGATGCCTGTCGTGTCCTCCGTGGAGGCTACAATGACCTTGGTCGCCTCGCTGATATCCTTCTTGCCGTTGTAATAGGTAACGGGCAGGCCGGGGGCTACGATGGAAACAATGTAGTCGTTCGCGGGCACCAAGTAAGAAATCTCGTAGTTGGCAGTGGTCAGGTTGACCGTCTTCTGGATCTTTCCCGTGACGGAGACCGCCGTCACGACGCCGCTGATCGAACTCAGGCCGGAGATCGTCCCTTTGATGGCCTTCAACGTGGAGGGATCGAAGGTCTGACTATCGCCATCGGCATAGGGACCGGCGGGCGTCAGGTTGCCGTAAACGAGGTACCACTGATACGTTCCCTGAGGCAGGAGGTCGCTTGTCCACTTCCCATCGGTCCCGATCCCGTAAGTCCTCACTTTGCCCGCGCCGTCCACCACCTTGACGAGGAGACCGGCGATATTGCCTGCCGTTACCGTCCCGCCGACACGGATCGTCTGTTTGGCGGCCAGAACCGCGTCTGCGTCCGTCTTGTTGGCTTTGAGCTCAATGACTGCCGATTCATAATCGTTGTAACCGGGGTTGAGGGACTGGACGAAAATCTTGTAATTCCCCGCGGATTTCCCCGAAAAACCGTATTGACCGGCGGCGGATACCGTCGTCTGTTCGTTGAAGATATAAACCGTTGAACCCGTTGGGGTCTGAGTCTCTTTCTTCAAGGTCACCGTGCAGCCCGCAGCGGGCGAACCCGTTAAGGTTGCTCCGTAGGTCGCCTTGCCGCCCAGGCTGTAAAGGCTCACGCCACCCACCGTGATCCCCCCGGCGACAAGCTGGGCCGGAATCACCGGAAAGACGGTGGAGGTGTACACATCGCCAACCTTGTCACCCGTCCCCACGAGGATCGGAAGAAAGGTGTCGCTGGTGTAACCGGCGGCGGGATTGTTTATGATGGTGCGCAGGAGCTGAATCGGGTACATCGTCCCATTGATGATCGATGTCACCGCTTTGATCTGGAAATTGGCCTTGAAGAGGGTGGTCCCGGTCAGGGAATCGGCCGAGGCCCCGGCGACGAGGACCTGCCCGATGGGGTTGTTCTGCCCGTCCTTCATGTCGTTGTACTGATAAAAGAGGGTCGAGTTGGCCGCGAGCGTATAGGTGCGATCCGCATAGGGCGCCTCTTTTAGGTATGGGTTGTAATACAATGCATCTATGGTATTAGAGGGAGGCGGATATTTTAGGATCGGATCGGCCGCCTTGAAACTTTCCGGATTCTGAATCGTCCATCCGGCCGTCGCTTGTTCCAGCCCGAGAAAGGTAAAAAGGGCCGGATCATATTTGATGGTAAAGGCGATGCCGCCCACCCCGGCGGCATTGTCGATCGTGATCGGGACAAAGACCTGTGTCCCGACATCTCCCGTTGCCTTTGCGGCGGTGATGGTCCTGACAGCGGCCGGCAGGGCGAGAGCCGACCCGGCCGTCAGCAGAAGAACCAGCAAAGCCGCAAGAATTACTCTTGCATACTTATGACAGGAATACATATGACCTCCTCATCCATCATTTGTTGATCCCGCAACTTCCCCCGCGGGATCGATCGAATACTATTGTCCGGTGAGCTCCTGAAACTGGTTGATCCGTTTCACGGACTCGACCTTGTTCATGTTCGCTTTTCTGAAATTCTGAAACCGAGCCGCTTCGTCGGCGTATACCATTGCCAGCGCCTGCTTCTTCTGAGGATCGGCCGTCGATTCCGCCTGTTTTCGAAGGAGAAGGAGGGCATTGAACCGCTCCGCCTCCTCCCGCTCCTGCTGAAGCCGGAGTGAAACCCACGGTGATTGCAAATCGGCCTGCCGGGCCTGTGGTGAAACCTCCACCCCGGATGGCCCGACGACCCCGCTTCGGGCCATCGGATCCCTCGCCGTCACCATTTCGCCGCGGGCGTCCACCAGCACGGTCACCGTCTCGCCGCGCCGGTTCTTCTCCTCATAGATAGGCGTCCGGCCGCCGCTGAACAGCGGAACGACCGCGCCCGACGCCTGCCCTTCGGGATAGATCTTCAGGGCAGCGATGCGGAAGTCGTTCCCTTCCTTTTCGTAGATCGCGGCGTAGTTGTAGCCGCGCAAAATCCTCCGGATGGCCTCTTCGATCGGCTCTTCGGAGATCTGAATGGTCATCTTCTGACCCGTCGTCTGAAACCCCGGCGCAACAAAGATATCAACACCCGCCGTCCGGGCGATGGTTTCCAGCAGTTCGCCGATGGTAGCGTTCTTCGCCTCCAGGGTCAGGTTGCCCCCGGCATAGGTCGCGCCGGGACGGACCATCGCAGCGGCAGGCCAGGCAAGGAAAAACCCTGCCGCCAAAAGGAAGAAGAGGGCCAAGGCAATATTGCAGATGTTTTTTTTCGATCCGAATCTGGTCATGGTGTCCGCTACCTGTAACATCCGCCCCGCTGACTGCGGGACTGGATCTGATGGTTGATCCCGGGCCAAACCTTCTGGGGCGATCGATCGCCCGGGTTCAGCCCGCGCTCTTTTCGATCAGGCAGACAGGGGAGGCGGCGTGAGCGGTGTCAGCGCCGGAGAACGATAGAGGAATGCACCGTCCTGGGCGGGAGCCCACGCGGACGGCAGAAATTCAGCCTCGCGTCCGGCATTCGGAACCCAGACGGTGAGACCGCCGACGTTCGGTTGAGCGGCTTGCCCCCGGTCGGCCTTGATGACCTTCCGGACGCCGGCAACGGCGGACAGGGTGATCAGAGCATCCTCCAAGTTCTCCTTGAAGGCGGCGGGTTGCTCGGCCGTCCGCGCCACGCCCTGCACCCGCAGGATCGCGTCGGCCAGATCCACACGGTCATCCCGGTTGGCGTCGCCCGTATGATAGAAGGGCAGCCCCGTGGAGAGGATCGCCAGAATCAGCGCAAAATGGAGAATGTTTCGGATGGCCTGCATGGTTTTTTGATACCCTGTTGCCAATTGTTGTGTGACGTTTTTCAAAACACCGGCCGAACCGGTGAAGCATTTAAAACCTCTTTGGCGGAAAAGTCAAAACATTTTTTTATTTTATTCCACTGAGGTAATTGCAAAACTATTTGTCATCCCCGAATGCCTTTATCGGGGATATGGTTTTTCAAGCAGTTAGAACCAGATTCCCGCTCAGAATCGTTGCGGGAATGACAGAATGGGGAGTTTTGCAATTACCTCCACTGAGCTATGGTTAAAGTGGGTTACTGTTTTTATAACACCTCAAATCCCCCGCCTCCCCCGGATTGACGGGGAAGGATGGGGGATCCTCCTTACGGCCGCAAACCGGCCACGCGCTGCAGGATGTAAACGATCTCGGACGCGCCGACCATGCCGTCGTCGTTGACGTCGGCGCCGGAGGTCGTGTAATCCGACCGGATGCCCGTCCCCGTTGTCGGGGTGATCCCGGCCACGAATTTGAGGGCCAGAATCGCATCGGCCAGATCGACCTTGCCGTCGCCGTTGACATCGCCCTTTAGGAACGCCGTACCGCCGGCCAGATCGCCGATATTGTTCGCCCGGATGCCGATCACGATCTCGCGGTGATACGGATCCTCCGTCGTCGAATACTCGAAGCTCGGATTGAGCATGATCGTGTTGCCGTTGTTTCCGATCACGCCTGCATAGGCGGGCGACCGGCCGTCGAGGGAGGCGCCGAAACTGCCGTCGGCAGCGACCGAGAGGGTCAGGTGATCGGTGCTTATCGGCGTGGTATCGTCGCTCAAGCGGCCCTTCAGTTTAACGGTGCACTTTCCAGCGGCGTCGCAGATCATCGTTCCGATCGACGCGTTGAAGCCCTGGCTCGTCGGCGACGTCGTTTTGCTGTCCTGACCGAAGCTGACGAAGGCCCATTTGCCGGCCAGATTGGCCGTCGTGTAAGCGCGGTCTCCCTTCTTCAGGAAGAAGTAGCCGACCTGGTTGTTAACGCCGTTCTGGAAGACCGCGCCACCGCCGGCAGCAAGGCCGTTGCCGGTCAGCCAACCTTGGAAGGCGCCGCCACCCACCGTGATGGTCCCATCGGCGCTGACCGAGTAGGACTGATTGGTCTTGCCCGAATCATCCCAGATCAGGTTGCTTCCGTCGATTTTGACGGAGTTTGCTTTTCCGTAGTAATCGTAGAGGCCATTCCCTTTGAAGGTAGTGACGCCGGAGATCGCCATGAAGGCCCCGTTGCCGTAGAGCGGCGGATCGGCCACGTCGGTCATGTTCCGCTCAAAGCCGACGTTGTAGTACTCCCCGTTCATATCGGCGACGCTGTACATCTTCGCCGTGTCGATCCGGTAGAGGACCATCAGCTTCTGCTGGCCCTCCCTCCCCGTACCGTCCACGATCCCCATCCGGCCGCCGTCGCCGATGACGAGGCGCTCGGTCATGGATTGGCCGTCCATGGTGATCGTCATCGCCAGGCTGCCGTCCAGGTTGGAGGCCATCGAGTAGGTTAAATTCTTAGTCTGATCGATCAGTTCCCCGTTGTGATCGTTTTTCTTGATTACCATGGTCCCGGTGCCGTCCTCATTGAGGGTCGTCCGGGAGACCTCGGCGTACCAAGGCACGGAAACGCCTCCGACCTGGTCGAAATGGATGAGCTGTTGCGCGCCCCAGGTCCCGATATGGCGTGGAACGACGCCCGTCCCCGGCTGGGTAATTGTGTATGACTGCCCGCCGATGGTGATTGTCCCCGTCCGGGGATAGCTGTACGGGTTGGCGGCTACTGTGTAAGTCACCGTTCCGCTCCCAATCCCCGTTACACCCGAAGTGATTGTGATCCAGGGGGCGCTGCTTGCGGCGTTCCAGACATAACCATCACCCGCCGTAAAAGAAATGCTGCCGCTGCCGGCCTGGACGGAAGTGAAGTCGTGACTCGCAGGTGTTGGCAATGTAACCGCTGTATCCGTCGCCTGCGACCCGACGAAGAAGTAAACATCGCCAACGGTCGCGCCTGCGGCAAAAACCACAGAGGAGGCCCCGGAAATATCGCTCGCGTTCGGCCACCACTGCGGTTTTACGCTCGTGCTACCGGGCGTGAAAAGAATCTTGTAGCTGCCCGGCGGGATGTTCCCGACGAGGACCGGCTTATTGCCGATATGCATCGCATAGACATCCCTGGTGAATTTCAACTGATTGTCGGAAGCGCCGTAGAAATAGATCTTGAATATTTCGGCAAAGGCGTTTGGATCGAGGCTCTTGATGTAGAAGGAGAGGAGACCCGTCCCGGGGGCGTTGACCGTCGTCAGGGGGATAACCGCCTTGGCTTTTCCGTCGTTTGTGCTGGCGTAAAGGAGCGCCGTCCCGATATCCGTCGGCAGATTTTGCAGTGTAAAGGTGGAGGAGGCCGACAAGCCGTCTTGGGATCGATTGAGCTTGTCGAAGAAATCGTTTTGGAAGTTCATCATCCCCGCGGTGTCGTAACCGATTAAGCCGAGCCTCGTCGTGCCGGAGGCGTACCATATAATTGGCGCTGTCCGGTTGTTGTAGATTGGATTGATGGGCGGTGCGCCTTCCGGGGCAGTAAGACCAATCCCCGAGATATAGGAATCGGTCGCACCACTCGGAAAATTCACCATTACCGACAGATCGAAGAATGTCCCATCCGGTGTCATCGCCCTGAGCGTCGTAGATCCGTTTGCCTGGGCATAGAGGTCAGGCCCCCAGAAACGCTTGTATATTCCCAGGATCGGGTAATTGCCGGAGGCAGGAACTTCCGATAATATCACCCCGCTTTCGCCTAATTCGCCGCTGAAGACCAGATCATCGGAGCCGATCACCTCGGTATAGATTAAGAGCTGATCCTGCAACGAAACGGTCTTGGAGGTCAAGTCAACTCTGGAGGACACATAAGTAACCGGGTCATAAATCATCTCGTAAAACTTGATGTTGCTGACGGTGACGACCTGCAGGTTCAACGTCCCGACCGGAACGATTTCGCTGCCGTTGACGGCGACGATGTCCGCCGTGTAGGTCGCGGCCGGAAGCCCCGTCGTGTCGATCCTCAAAAGCGCCCCGCCGGCGCTCTTGATTGGAACGAGCGTGAAGGCCGCCTTGCCGGAGAGGGTCGAGGCGGCATCCCCCCGAAGCTGGAGACCAATACCGTCCGTCGTCGTGAATCCGTTGAGGAACGTGGACTTGAAGAGAAACTCCGCCTGTTGCCCCTGGATTACCTTGGCGCCGTAAGTTACAAGCTCCACGTTGAAGTAGGGAGAAGTCACCTGAAAAGGCTGCGAGGGGTTGCTCTCCACCCCGCCCGCAATGACAATGATACTGCCGCTGCGCGCCGGGGAAACAGGGGTGACGGAAATGACTGCATCCGTCCAGGAGTTGATCGTAACCGGAACGCCACCGAGAGTTACTTTCCCCGTCGTCCCTCCAAAGTTGGAGCCGGTGATCGCAAGCGTCGTGCCGTAAGCTCCGCTCGTCGCGGAAAGGACGGGAGCACTGCCGCCGGTATGGCAGATGTTGCATATTCCATCAGCAGGAAGTGGATGAGGGACTGTGCCTTCAGCTACGCCTGATACAGCCGGCGTCAAACCGATCGTCACACCGTCGGCCGACAAAACAACGTCGTCCATGTGGAATTCGCCATCGGCCTCCTTGGCTATCTCTAATTTCACAAGCTTGGAGGCAGCGTCGGCGAATGTATAGCTGACTGATACAGGGGATGCAGTGGAATCAAGCGAAATGCTGGAATTCAAAGGGTTGAAAGCCTTTACCCTGTGGAAGGCGTTTGCAGTGTCCACGTAGGTAAGATAAAAAGCCACTGTGTTCTGGTATGGCGGCGAAGAGAGCTGCCAGAGCCTCGCCTGAATGGTTACTGGCTTACCCGCGATCCCGGTAACGTTCAGGTTCTGATAGAGGACCGTCCCCCGGAAGGAATAACTGTCGGGATGCAGGGTCACCCCGGAGCCGTCCCCCAAAAGCGGCGTCCAGGGTGTGGTCCCGGTCTGGTGAGCCGTGTTAACGATCCAGCCGTCCAGGTTGCCGCTGAAGCTCCCGTTCTGGAGGAGGTTATTGTCCGCGGCAGTCGCCATCGGGACGGTCGCCCATCCCATGATAAGCAACGCCGCCAGGGCCATGAACAGGCAGGACCACGCTTTTCTACTGTTTGTCGATAACATGGGCTATCCTCCTTTATTAATCTGGATACACAAGAGCCAATTGCAAAACTCCCCATTCTGTCATTCCCGCAACGATTCTGAGCGGGAATCTGGTTCTAACGGCTTGAAAAACCGGCTCTTCAGCAAAATTTATGGGTGACCGTTG
>MNZQ01000183.1 GCA_001873745.1 Syntrophaceae bacterium CG2_30_58_14 | reverse complement strand
GAAGGAGAAGGTGGAGCTGATGGTCGCCGATATGACCGTGGTGAGGATCAAAAAGACCACGAGGCGCCTCTTCTCCGCGCGGCGCGGCGCGCCCTCGTTCCCGTTTACCGGTAGGGGGACGGGAGCTGGCCGAAGCCGTAGGCGAGCGTGAAGGCCGAGACGACGAGCCCCGATTGCGTGTAGTCCAGGTTGAACGCGCTGCGGATGAAGGGGGTCAGCGGCACGGTGATCGCCGTCAGGATATGGTGGCTGAAGTGTCCCAGCACGAACAGGGGCAGCGCCCCCCCGAAGATTGCACGCAGATTCAATGGATGGTTCTCCTTTTAGTCGCCTTGAAAAGATGGTTCCGGACATACCATAAACGGCCGGTGCAGGAAAGCTATGTTGCACAGGGCCGTTTGGAAAAAAGAAGGAAGCATTCATTTTTCTTGCCTTTTCCGGTCGATTGGTTTTATGATTCACCAGCTTTTCGGCTGGGGTGGCGTTTTCATCGGTTCACAACCATTACAAGGGGAAACATGATGAAAGGTGACCGCGCAGGACCACAGGAAAAAACCTCCGGGTTGCCGTTCCCCATCTTGCGTTCGGCGCCCCCTATTGGGCAACATGGAAGCTCTGGTGGGTTGCCGACGGCTTGGGGATGATCCTCATTGCGCCCCTCCTGATCTCCTGGTCCACCTGGAGAAGGACCATCGCGTCGCCGCCGACGCTCCCCCGCCTGGTCGAAGGCGCCGCCATTCTTCTTTTCACGCTTGCAACGATCCTTTGCATCTTCCGAATATTGCCGACGGACATTCCGATTATCAATCGTCCTTATGCGCTTTTCCTGCTGGTGATCTGGATGGCGATCCGGTTTGAAGCTCCCGGCGCATCGTGTCTCTCTTTGCTGATATCGCTTTCCCCGGTGTTGGGTCGAGAGGTCCATATGACGGTGAGCATCGGTCTGGCGCAGTACAAGACGAAGGAAGAGATCAAGGCGTTCGTTCACCGGGTGGACCAGTGGATGTACCAGGGAAAAAAGAACGGAAAAGACAGGGTTTGTTGTGAATCATAGGCCGCCCGTTCGCGTTGCCTATTGGCAGTTTATATGAAAATAGATCGTCATCCCGGCGTAGGCCGGTATCCAGTCCTTTACACCTGGATTCCGGATCTGGTCCGGAATGACAGGCGGCATTTTCGTACTTCGTTGTGCCCACGCCGGGCATGGAGGTTATTCTGGAATGGATCATCTCCGCCGGCTTTCTCAGGATGAGATCGCGGGGAGGAGGGGGGCGAGCCCGGGGAAGAGCGCCCGCTCTTCCTGCCAGTCGTAGATCAGGATGTCGATATTCAGCCGCTTCAACTTGTCCCGGAGGGCGACCTCCGGCGGCCGGGGGAGGATCAGGATCAGCAGGGGATTGTCGGGCAGACTCAGGCCGTTCAGCAGGAGCTGCGTCGCCCCGGCGTGAAGGTCCGCGAGGGTCGTCTCCGTCCGGACCTGAAAGACCGCCCGTATCCGACCCGCCCGGTTCATCACCACCAGATCCCGGTACCCGTCATTCCCCGCCCTCAGACCGGCTTGCTTCAACATTTCGGAGAGATCCCGGACGATCAGGCCGTGGTCGCATTCGGCCCCGATCTCCCTCTGCTGCTCGCGGCAGCGGGCGCCGATCAGCTCTTCACGGAGGCGAAGTTCGCCGAAGGTCAGTTCCGCCTGCGAAGAACGGGCGGCGGCCGTCTCCTTGATTCGGGCGATCTTCCGGACGAACTCGGCGATCTGTCTGGCAAAGCGCGGGGATTGGAGAATCCCGATGACGGCGACCGGCGTCTCCTCGCCTCCGTCATCCATCACCTCCCAGACTCCCCGGTAGTGGTTTTCGAAGAGTGATTTTCCGATCCCCTTTCTCCCGCCGCCTAACTTTCCCCGGTGGACGACGAAGAGACGACCGGCGCGGTCCTGGGCGAAGGCGCCGCCTGTCCGCCGGTCGACGCCGCAGAGGGGGAAATTGATCTCGCAGGTGATCGCGATGGCGCCTCCCTCCTCCGGTCGGCCGATCCCGAAGCCATTCCAATAGCGACTTCCGGCGATCTTCCGGGAGAAGAACCAGCCGCCGAGGCTCTCCGACCAGGCGACCTTCGCCTTTTCGCTCGCCCCCGGATGGCCGAGCTTCACGGGGATCGTATCGGTCGTTACAGCTTTGAAACTCCTCACGAACTTCCTCTGGCAGCGTTGGATCGCCGCCTCGTCTGTGATGACTTTCAGCATGGTTTGTCCTTTATCAATCCAGACGTTTCCGGAAACGCCCGACCGCCCCGGTGAAGACCATGACGCCGAGGACGGCCAGCGCGACGTACTGGGGCCAGAGGATAAGCAGCCCCACCCCCTTGAGAAAGATGCCGCGGATGATGACCAGAAAATAGCGCAAAGGGTTCAGGTATGTCAACCATTGAACGACCTCGGGCATGTTCGCGATCGGGAAGACGAAACCGGAGAGCATGAAGAACGGGAGGATGAAGAAGAAGGTGGTCATCATCGCCTGCTGCTGGGTCTTCGACACCGTCGAGATGAAGAGCCCGATGCCCAGGGTGCTCAGCAGAAAGAGGCAGGTCGCGAAAAAGAGGGCAAGGACGCTCCCCGCCAGCGGGACATCGAACCAGGAGAGCGCGAACACCATGACGAGGACCATCTGGCCGATCGCGATGATCGTATAGGGGATGGTCTTGCCGATGATCAGTTCGATCGGTTTCAGCGGCGTCACGATGAGCTGCTCCATTGTCCCGTTTTCCCGTTCCTTGATGATCGCAATCGAGGTCAGAAGCAGCGAGATCAGCATGATGACGAAGGCGACGATCCCCGGGACGAAGAAGTTCTGGCTGTCGAGGTTCGGGTTGTACCAGGTCCGGATGCGGGCGTCGATCTTCCCGTAACGGAGGTCGCGACCATAGAGCTCGCGGGCCAGCTCCGCGTTCAGCCGGTCGAGGACCATCACGGCGTAGGAAATCCGGATGGAGGCCATGTTGCTCATTCCGCCGTCGGCCAGGATCTGGACGTCGGCCGTCTCCCCCCGGCGGATCCAGTTGCTGAAATCGGGGGGGATCCGGATCCCGATGTCGGCCGTCCCGTTCAGAAACAGCTCCTCCATGCCGCGGGCGAAAGCCGGCCGGTGGGTGATCCGGAAGATCCCACCCGCGGTGAAGGCGTCGGCGAGAAGCCGGCTTTCCCGGGTCTCGGCCTGGTCGATCAGCGCGACGCGGATGTCTTTGATATCGTAGTTGACCACGTAGCCGAAGACGAGGAGCTGGATCAGCGGCGCCATGATCAGGATGGGACGGCTCCGTTTGTCGCGGAAGAGCTGGATGAATTCCTTGCGGACCATTTCCCGGATTCTGAGCCAGCTCATAGCCCCTCCCTCTTCAGGACGATGACGTTCAGGACCGCCAGGATCGCGAACATCCCCGTCAGGACCAGCAGGTCGGGCCAGAGGTGGGAGAGGCCGAGGTTCCGGAGGTAGATCCCGGAGAGGATGTCGATGTAGTAGGTCGCCGGGACGAGGTAGGTGACGATCTGGAGGGCCTTCGGCATGTTGATCACCGGGAAGACGAAATTCGACAGCAAGAGCGACGGGAGGTAGGTGAGCAGCACGGCCGCCTGATTTGCGACCATCTGGGACTTCGTCACCGACGAGATGAGGAGTCCGAGCGTCAGCGCGACCAGAATATAGAGTGAGGAGGCCAGAATCATGAGATAGAAGCTTGCCTTCATCACGATGCCGAAGAGGATCTGCCCCATCAGGACGGCAATGAGGACATCGATCAGCGCGATCACGAAGTAGGGGATCGCCTTGCCCACGAGGAATTCCCCCGCCCGGATCGGGAGCGACCGGATCGTCTCCATCGTGCCGTTCTCGTATTCCCGGGCGATGACGAGCGAGGTCAGCATCGCCCCGACGATCATGATGATGATCGCGATGATCCCCGGGACGATGAAGTTCCGGCTCTCTAAGTCCTCGTTGAACCAGACCCGGATGCGCCCCTCCACGGGCGGCCGGATTTTCTCCATCCCCTGCCGGTCGAGGAAATCGGCGAGGAGCTTCCGGTTGTAGTTCTCGATGAAGGCGCTGATGTAAGCGCGGGAGATCCCGGCAAAATTGGGGTCGCTGCCGTCGAGGAGGATCTGGACGGTCGTCTCCCGGTCCGCCCTAAGGTCGGCGGTCCAGCCGGCGGGGATGATCACGGCCAGCGTCGCCCGGCCGTAGTCGAGCGCCTCCGTTACGGCGTTGGCGTCCGGCAACTGGGCGGTGATCCGGAAGTAGGCGCCGGCGCCGAGGCGGCGGATGAAATCCCGGCTCAGGTCCGTCCGGTCCTGATCGACCACGACCGTCTCGATGTGCTCCACGTCGAGGCTGAGCGCATAGCCGAACAGCAGGATGAGGATGAGCGGGATGGCGAAGGCCAGGTAGAGGCTCCGGAAATCCCGGAGCAGGTGGTAGATCTCCTTGCGGGCGATCGCCTGGATATTTCTCGGATTCACGCTTGGTTTCCTTCCCTATTTTCCGCTCTTCATCAACGTGATGAAGGCGTCGTTGAGGTCCGCGTCGGGCTTTCCCGGACAGGTTCCGCGGATGATCTCCTCCGGACTTCCCGCGGCGACAATCCTCCCCTCGTTGATCATCACGATCCGCCCGCAGTGGCGCGCCTCATCCATATAGTGCGTCGTGACAAAAACGGTGATGCCCTCTTTGGCGATCCGGCCGATGAAATTCCAGAAATGGCGGCGGGTGATCGGATCGACGCCGGAGGTCGGTTCGTCAAGAAAGAGGATCCGCGGGCGGTGGAGCAGCGCGCAGCCGAGGGCGAGGCGCTGACGCAATCCGGGCGGGAGCTCCCGGGTCAGGCGGTCGCGGGCCTCCGCAAGGCGCGTCATGTCGAGGACCCAGGCGCTCCGCTCCGCCCACTCCTTCTCCGGCACGCTATAGATCCCGAGATAGAAGCGGAGGTTCTCCGCGGGGGTCAGATCCTCGTAGAGGGAGAACTTCTGGGACATGTAGCCGATCGCGTGTTTGACCTCCTCCGCCCCGGTGACGATGTCGTGGCCCGCCACCTTCGCCTCTCCCGATGTGGGGGTGAGGATCCCGCAGAGCATCCGGATCGTCGTCGATTTCCCCGAGCCGTTGGCGCCGAGAAAGCCGAAGATCTCGCCGGTCCGGACCGTGAAGGAGATCTTATCGACGGCGGTGAACGCCCCGAAGCGCTTTTCGAGCTCCCGGACGACGATGGCCGAGGAATCGCGGTTTGCTTGATCATTCATTATCATTGACGAACCCGTATTTTCAAAAACCGTGAGGGGTGAGGGGTGAGGAGTAAGACCCTAACCCCTCACTCCTTACCCCTCAGATTTTGAAGGCATCCTGCGCAAGCTCTCCGTCCGCCTCCCGGATCCGTTCGATGATCGCCTCCTCCAGGTTCGGGAAACGGGCGCGGATCTTGGCGGGAGCGGCCGTCGTCAGCAGTTCCCCACGATGCATCAGACCCAACTGGTCGCACCGCTCGCCCTCGTCGAGGTAGGCGGTCGAGACGAGGATGGTCATTCCGTTTTCCCGCATTCGGTTCAGGATTTCCCAGAACTCCTGCCGGGAGACCGGATCGACGCCGTTCGTCGGTTCGTCGAGGATGAGAAGCTTCGGCTCATGGACAAGGACGCAGGCGAGCCCCAGCTTCTGTTTCATCCCGCCGGAGAGGTTTCCCGCCGCCCGGTCGGTGAACGGGAGAAGGTTGGAGAAACCGAGGTAGAGGGCCTTCCGCGCCTTTCGCTCCGTGCCGCGGATTCCGAAGATATCCATGAAAAAATCAATGTTTTCCTCGACCGTCAGGTCCTGATAGAGGCCGAAGCGTTGGGGCATGTAGCCGATCCGGTCCTTGACCGCCGCCCGGTCGGCGACGACGTCCAGACCGTCGATCGTGATTCCGCCTGAGTCGGGCTTGACCATCGTCACTGCCATCCGCAGAAGGGTCGATTTCCCCGCCCCGTCGGAGCCGACAAGGCCGAAGATCGCCCCCCGCTCGACCGAGAGCGTTACGTTCCGGACCGCCTCTACGGCGCCGAAACGGCAGGAGACCCCCTCGACCCGGAGATAGGGGTCAGCGAAGGGGAGGGGCGCCCCGTTTCCGTCAACGTAACCAGGCATCGGCGGGCATCCCTGACTTGAGCTCCAGGGCGGGGTTGGGAATGGAGACCTTGACGAGATAGACCAGCTTCACCCGTTCCTTTTTCGTCTGGATGATCTTGGGCGTGAATTCCCCCTCGGGGGAGATGAACGTGACCGTTCCCGCGAAAGTCTTGTCGGGGAAGGTATCGACGCGGACCTCCGCCTTCTGTCCCGGCTTCACCTTGCCGATCTGGGTTTCGTCCACGAAGATCTTCAGATCGACCGTCGCGAGATTAGAGAGGGTCAGGACCTCCCGCCCCGGCGTGACCACCTCGCCCGGCTCGACGTTGCGGCTCGTGATGATCCCCGGACCGGGCGCCTTCAACTGCGCATAATCCGTCTGGATCGCGACCTGAGCGAGGACCGCGCGGGCTGCGGCGACGGCGGCGCGGGCCGCCTCGGCCTCCCTCTTCGCGGCGTCCACCCGCAGGAGATTGCTTTGCGCCTGCGTCAGCGCCGCCTTCCCTTCGGCGAGCCGCGCCTCGCCAGTGCGGATCGTCTCCGCCCGGCTTCCCTCGCGTGCGAGATCGTAAGTCTCACGGCCACGCTCGTATTCCCGGAGGGCCGTGTCATACCGGAGACGGACGGCGTCCAGCTCCTTCTCCGAGACGGTTCCCTTCCGGAAGAGGTTCTCGTACCGGGCCAGGTTCTTCTTCGCGTCCTCCGTGACGGATGCGGCGCTCTGCATCCCCTGCTTCGCCCGCTCGATATCCTGCGTCCGGCTTCCGGCCCGGAGCTCGTCCAACTGCGAAGCGAGGGCGCGGACGCCCGCCTCGGCCCGGGCCACTTCGGCGGGGAGGCTCTTTTCATAGACCTTGCGCAGGGTCTCCGCCTGCTCCTGGCCTTTCAGGGATCGGTCGAGATTGGCCCTGGCCTGTTCGATTCGGGTGCGGAATTCGGCCGGATCCAATTCAGCGAGCAGTTGATCCTTCGCGGCGGCCTCTCCCTCGCGCACCGCCACCCGGACGACGCGGCCGCCGGTCTGGAAGGCCAGATGGGACTGGGTGGCCTCAACGGTTCCGGAGTAGAAAAGCTCACCCTGCCGGACCTTCCGCTGCCCGTAATAGACGAGAAGCCCCACGCCGGCAAGGATGACAATGAAAATGATCACGATTCGCTTTCTCAGGATGACACCTCCTTGGAAATCAGGATGGGCCGTACATACCATTTTCCTGTTGAAAAGTTAAGAGGGATCACTTATACAAATCATAAGCAAAAGAATCTCTCATCGCGCTTCACCCGTTTACCATGCGCCTTTTTGAAACGACAAGGCCATCCGGGCGGATGGCATCACTTTCATACAGGAGGCTTTTATGGGACAGATTTACGGCGGTCATCTGGTTGCCAAAGTTCTCAAGGAGGTGGAGGGGGTCGTCACGGTCTTTTCGCTGGCCGGGGGCCATATCGACCGGATCTACGACGGTTTTTACGAATACGGCGTCCGGATCGTCGATGTGCGGCATGAGCAGGCCGCGGCGATGATGGCCCATGCCTGGTCGATCTTCGGGGAGCACCCCGGCGTCTGCCTGGTGACGGCGGGGCCGGGCTTCACAAACGCGCTGACCGGCCTCGTCAATGCGGCGCTCGACAACGTCCCCCTGGTCCTGATCAGCGGAACGGCCCCCGTGCGGGACTGGGATCGCGGCGCCCTTCAGGAGATGAACCAGTCGGCGATGGTACGCTCCGTGGTGAAGTGGTCCGGCGTCTGCCACGACATCAAACGGATTCCGGAGTACATCGCCAAGGCCTTCCGCCATGCCGTCTCCGGCCGTCCCGGGCCGGTCTTCCTCGAGTTTCCCCCCGACATCCTCAATATCCGCGTTGACGAGGCGCTGGTCCCGTTGCCGGCGAAAGGGGGCCGCATCTATCGGTCCGCCGCCGATGCGGAGGCGGTGAAGAAGGCCGCGGAGCTGATCAACCGCGCGGAGAAACCCCTCATCGTCGGGGGGAGCGGCGTCGGCTTCAGCCCCTGCGAGGCGGAGCTTGCCGCCTTCGTCTCGAAGACGGGGATCCCCTTTCTGCTCCTCAACAACGGCCGGGGCGCCCTCCCGGACAACCACCCGCTCTCGCTCTGGGACGGGGGGCAGGTGGCGCTCCTCACGGCCATGTCGCTCGCCGATCTGGTCGTCATCCTCGGCATCCGTTACAACTGGCTCCTGATGTTCGGCCAGACCTTCCCGCAGGCGAAGGTGGTCCGGGTGGATATCGACGCGACGGAGATCGACCGGAACCGGGCCTCGGACGTCGGTCTCGTCGGAGATACCGGCCTGGTCTTGGGTCAACTTAACGCCGCCGTGGAGAAGCGCGATCACGGTCCCTGGCTGAAGAGCCTCAAAGAGCTCTACCTGCCGGGCGTCGCCGGCGAGGTGGCCGCCCGGAAGAATCCTTCCGCGCCGATCCATCCGGCCCGTCTCGTCGAAATGGTGCGCCGAACCATGCCGGAGGATGCGATCTTCATCGTTGACGGCGGCGACACCTGCTATTTCGGTCTCATGGGGCTCCGGGCCAAGGCGAAATCCTCCGTCATCATTGGGGCCGGCGGGCTCTTCGGCTGCCTCGGGACGGGGTTGCCGTTCGCCCTGGCGGCGAAGCTTGCCCGGCCGGAAAAGACCGTCGTCCTGATCAACGGAGACGGCTCCTTCGGCTTGAACGCGATGGAGTTCGACACGGCCGTCCGCCACGGGATCCCCATTGTCAGTGTGATTTGCAACGACCAGGCCTGGGGCATGATCCGCCACGGCCAGGAGATCTCCTACGGGAAGGCGCGGACGGTGGGCTCCGGTCTCGGGGTGGTCCATTATGAGAAGATGGTCGAGGCCCTGGGCGGCTACGGCGAACTGGTCACGAAGGACGAGGAGCTCGGACCCGCGCTTATGCGGGCGCTCAACTCGGGGAAGCCCGCCTGCGTCAACGTGATGACCGATCCCACGGTAACCAGCATGGCGACGCTCCTGTTCGTCGATTCCCTGACGATGGAGAAAAAATAGGGATCCGACCACCCTTGGGATCGGAGGGTTCATGATTGGAGGTTTCATGGGATGAAAGCGCTGCGATTTGCGGTCTCGGTCCCGCAGTTCCTGACCCTGAAGGCGCTGGGCGCCCTTTTTCCGGGGCTCTACTATCGGGGGCCGCTCTCGACGGTCCATCTGGACGAGGTTCCGGAGCCGACGCTCCCATCGCCGGAGTGGGTGAAGATCCGGACGCTGATCTGCGGCTTCTGCGGATCGGACCAGAGCCTCATCTTCCTCCGGGATTCGCCGACCGCCTCTCCCTTCACCTCCTTCCCCTGCATCCTCGGCCACGAGCTTTCCGGGGAGATCGTGGAGACGGGAAGCCGCGTGATGAGCTTTCACGTCGGGGACCTCGTCACCGTCGCTCCCCACCTGAACTGCGTCACACGGGGGATCGACCCGCCCTGCCGGAGCTGCCAGATGGGGAAGCCCGCGATCTGCGAAAACATGGCCGAAGGAAGTCTCGCGCCGGGGATGTTCCTGGGCATCTGCCGGGAGGTCGGGGGCGGTTTTGCCCCCTTCCTCACCGCGCACGAAAGTCAGCTCTTCCGTCTCCCGGAGGGGGCCTCCCCGGAGACCGGGGCGATGATCGAGCCCTTCGCCGTGACGCTCCAGGCCGTCCTCGAAAACCGGCCGGAGCCGGGCGATCGGGTCCTTGTGATCGGCGGCGGCGTGATCGGGAACCTCCTCGTCCAGTCCATCCGGGCCCTCGGGATCGCCTGCAACATTACCGTCTCCGAACCGTCGAAAGTGCATGCGGAATGGGCGGCCAAGGCGGGGGCGGATCAATTGATCAACGACGGCGACGTCTTCGGCCATGTGTCGGAGCTCACCGGGGCGCGGCGCTACAAGCCGATGCTCGGGCAGGACCTCTTCATGGGCGGCTTCACGAAGGTCTTTGACGCCGTCGCGACGTCGGAGACCCTGCGGACGGCGATGCGGGTCCTCTCCGGCAGCGGTATCCTCAGCGTCGTCGGGATCGGGGACGAGGTGAAGCTGGATCTGACGCCGCTCTGGCTCAAGCTCCAGACGATCAAAGGGGTGTACAGCTACGGTTTTCACGAGATCGACGGGAAAAGGCGCCACGCCTACGACGTGGCGCTCGATCTCGTCCGGGAGGGGAAGGTGCATCTCGCGGAGATGATCACCCACCGCTTCCGCCTCGATCAGTATGAGGCGATGATCGAGGTGAACCGCAACAAAGCGGCCCACCGGGCGGTCAAAACGGCAGTGTCGTTCCTGTGACGGCAGGGAAAACGCTCTTATTGATTATTCCAGAGGAAAATAGAACCGTCCCCTTTTCCACGCGCCTCCACATCATTCGCCCCGAGATAGCGAGGGTGGGTCTTGCCGCCAAAGTGGTGGATGTAGCGCAGGATCCATTGACAATAGGTCTGCTCTGTGCGATACGCATAGTGGTGGTATCGCAGGACCTCTCGCACCTGGTCCATTAACTTGAGTTTGGGATTCGGGTGGAACTTCGGCTTATTTT
>MNZQ01000168.1 GCA_001873745.1 Syntrophaceae bacterium CG2_30_58_14 | reverse complement strand
AAGCGTTTTTGGATAGAGGTTGACGCCGGAACGGGGAAAGGGTATGGACAACCAAAGAGGTGAAGAGTCCCCGTGAAAAAGATCAAGACCATGTTTTTCTGCCAGAACTGCGGTCAGCAGTCGACAAAATGGCTTGGCCGCTGCCCCTCCTGCGGCGAGTGGAACCGTTTCGTCGAGGAGGAGATCCGGGACGCCGACGCAGCCTCTTCAGTTGATGTCCGTTTCGACGGCGTTCCCCAGTCCATCGAGGCCATCACGGCCGACGAGGGGGAACGGCTCCGGACGGGGATCGCCGAACTGGACCGCGTCTTGGGAGGCGGGATCGTTGCCGGATCCGCGATCCTGGTCGGGGGCGATCCCGGCATCGGGAAGTCGACACTGCTTCTCCAGGCCATGGAGAAGCTGGCCGTTCGGGGCTTGCCGGTTCTCTACGTCTCCGGCGAAGAGTCGGCCCGGCAGATCAAGCTTCGGGGAAAGCGGCTCGGCGCCGCCGCGAAGGATCTCCTGATCCTGGTCGAGGTCGAGTTAGAGAATATCCTGAAACGCATCGAGGAGGTCAAACCCGCCGCGGTCGTCATCGATTCGATCCAGACCGTCTATTCCCCGGTCCTCTCCTCCGCGCCCGGGAGCGTGGGGCAGGTGCGGGAGGCGTCGGGGAGGTTGATTCTCTTAGCCAAAAAGACGGGCATCCCGGTCTTCCTGGTCGGCCATGTCACGAAGGACGGTTCGATCGCCGGGCCGAAGGTTCTGGAGCACATGGTCGATACGGTCCTCTATTTTGAAGGGGATTCGGGCCATGCCTACCGAATCATCCGGGGGATCAAGAACCGCTTCGGCCCGACCCACGAGATCGGGGTCTTCGAGATGCGGGACACGGGCCTCGTCGAGGTCGCCAACCCCTCGGCCTTCTTCCTGGCGGAGCGGCCGGAGGGGGCGGCGGGGTCGGTGGTTGTGCCGAGCATGGAGGGGACGCGGCCGATCCTGATCGAGGTCCAATCCCTGGTCAGTTCGACCAGCTTCGGCATGCCGAGAAGGACGGCGATCGGCGTGGACCACAACCGCGTCTCGTTGCTGACGGCCGTCATGGACAAGATCTGCGGCATCCACCTCGGAAGCAGCGACATTTTCCTGAATGTGGCGGGCGGGGTGAAGGTCGATGAGACGGCGATCGACCTGGGGATTGTATCCGCGATGGCCTCCAGCTTCCTGAACCGCCCGATTGCGACCGGGACCGTCGTCTTCGGAGAGGTCGGCCTGACGGGGGAGATCCGGGGGATCTCCCAGACGGAGATCCGGATCAAGGAGGCGGCCCGGATGGGCTTCACGCGCTGCATTTTGCCGCGAACGCAACACAGCGAAAGCCGGCAGGGGAAAAACATCGAACTGATCCCGATCCGTTCCCTGAAGGAACTGACGGAGCATCTCTTTTGATCGCTGCTTGATCAACAAAAATTTATCCAGCCCGCCTTGACAGCGGAAAATAGATGCTTATGATAGCCGGGAAGAACGAGGTCATACGATGATTGGTAAATATAATTAAAATGAAGAAAGGAGAAGTTGAAGCATGAAAATCAGGCCATTACAGGACAGAGTAATCGTAAAGCGGATTGAGGAGGAGGGGAAAACCAAGGGGGGGATCATCATTCCCGATACGGCCAAAGAGAAGCCGATGGAAGGGCTGGTCATCTCCGTAGGGAAGGGCAAAACGGCCGATGACGGCAAGCTGATCAAACCGGATGTCAAGGCGGGTGATCGGATCCTTTTCGGCAAGTATTCGGGGACCGAGGTGAAGATCGACGGCGACGAGCTTCTGATCATGCGTGAGGACGACATCCTCGGCATCTTAGAGAAATAATCAATTGATCATATAAGAAGGAGGACAGATACATGGGAGCAAAGGTACTTCAGTACGATGAAGAGGCGAGGAAATCCATTCTCAAGGGTGTCAACACCCTGGCGGATGCGGTCAAGGTAACCCTCGGTCCCAAGGGCCGGAACGTGATTATTGACAAGAGCTATGGCGCTCCGACGGTCACCAAGGACGGCGTAACCGTTGCCAAGGAGATCGAGCTGGAAGACAAGTTTGAAAACATGGGCGCGCAGATGGTGAAGGAAGTGGCCAGCAAGACGAGCGACGTCGCCGGCGACGGCACCACCACCGCGACAATCCTGGCCCAGGCGATCTTCCGCGAAGGCGCGAAGAGTGTGGCCGCCGGGAGCAACCCGATGGATGTGAAGCGCGGGATCGACAAGGCCGTGGAAGTGGTCGTAAAGGAGCTCCGGAAACAGAGCAAACCGACCAAGGACGCCAAAGAGATCGCCCAGGTGGGAACCATCTCCGCAAATAATGACGAGGCGATCGGCGCGATCATCGCCGAGGCGATGGAGAAGGTCGGCAAGGAAGGCGTCATCACCGTGGAAGAGGCCAAAGGGCTGGACACCGAATTAGAGATCGTCGAAGGGATGCAGTTCGACCGCGGTTATCTCTCCCCCTATTTCGTGACCAACGCCGAAAAGATGGAGGTCGAGCTCGAAGACTGTCTCATCCTCATCAATGAAAAGAAAATCAGCAACATGAAAGACCTGCTTCCGATTCTGGAGCAGATCGCCAAGATGGGCAAGCCGCTTTTGATCATCTCCGAGGATATCGAAGGAGAGGCGCTGGCCACCCTCGTGGTCAACAAGATTCGCGGCACCCTCCATGTGGCCGCCGTCAAGGCCCCTGGATTCGGCGACCGTCGCAAGGCCATGCTCGAAGATATCGCCATCCTCACGGGCGGCAAGATGATCTCCGAGGAGATGGGCTACAAGTTGGAGAACGCAAAGATAGAAGACCTCGGCCGCGCCAAGCGAATCACGATCGACAAGGACAACACAACGATCATCGATGGGGCCGGCGACCGCGCCTCCCTCCAGGGCCGGGTAAAGCAGATCCGCGCCCAGGTCGAAGAGACCACCTCCGATTACGACCGTGAGAAGCTTCAGGAGAGGCTGGCGAAGCTGGTCGGCGGCGTGGCGGTGATCAAGGTCGGCGCCGCGACCGAGACGGAGATGAAGGAGAAGAAGGCCCGCGTCGAGGATGCCTTGAACGCGACCCGCGCGGCCGTGGAAGAAGGGATTGTTCCCGGCGGCGGCGTGGCCTATCTCCGAACGCTTCCCGAACTGGACAAGATGAAGCTGGAAGGCGACGAAGGGATCGGCGTCCGGATCGTGAGGAAGTCTCTCGAAGAGCCGCTCCGAATGATTGCGAACAATGCCGGCATGGAGGGCAGCATCGTCGTGGAGAAGGTCAAGGAGAAGAAGGGGGCCTACGGATTCAACGCCCGGACCGATAAGTACGAAGACATGATCGCAGCCGGTGTTATCGACCCGACGAAGGTCACCCGGTTCGCGCTGCAGAATGCGGCGAGTGTCGCGTCCCTCATGCTGACCACCCAGTGCATGATCGCCGACAAGCCGAAGGATGAACCGGCGATGCCGGGCATGCCTCCGGGCGGCGGATACCCCGGCGGCATGGGGATGTAATTCTCATCTGATTTGTTGAACCAATAAGGCCCCCGTTGCTTTTCCGGAAACGGGGGCCTTACTATTTTATATGAAAATAGATCCAATTACTTGATAATTTTCATACTTCGTTGTGCCCTAAAATCAGGGTATGGGAGTTATTCAAAATATTGGGCAGATTTTTTTCGTAAAATCGCCGCACACACAAAATTCTTGACAGGCTCGTTTTTTCGAGATAGAACGGCTCCCATGAATGAGTATTCACTCATTTTGCGGGTGAGGTTTTAATCATGAAAACAGAAGACACGCGCAGCGACATCATGCAGGCGGCCTTGGATCTCATTGTCGAACAGGGTTTTCACGGCGCCCCGGTGGCCGAGATCGCCGAAAAAGCGGGCGTGGCCGCCGGAACGATCTACCGTTATTTCGTGAGCAAGGATTTCCTCATCACTGAGTTGCACCGGGAACTGGAAGAGAAAATCGTGGCGGTTGTCCAGGAAAGCTATCCTTCCGAGAGGCCCCTCCGGGAAAGATTTCTCTACCTGATCAGGGAGCTTCTCCGGTATTTTATAACGAATCCTCTTCATTTCCGTTACATGGAGCAGTACTACAACTCTCCGTACGGAATATCCCTGCACAGGGACAGGCTTTTAGGCAAGCCCGGCAACCAAGATATTCTGATGGATATTTTTGAGCAGGGGATCGATCAGCAGGTTCTCAAAGAGCTTCCGAAGGCCATTCTGTTTTCCCTGTCCTTCGGTTCCTTGATTTCCCTGATGCGCGACCATATCCTCGGTTTCATCGTCCTGGATGAAGCCCTGATCAAACAGACCACGGAAGCCTGCTGGGACGCGATCAAAAGGTGACGCCCATATTTCATGGGGGAATCGGGGCGTTATTCTTAAAATAAAGAGTGAACATTCATTTTTGCTTTGAAGCGAGTTCCACGGTGTTTTATTCACGATCAAAACGACATCATCCGGACGTGATCGACAATGGGTCGCCAAATTTTAAATGATAGAGGTGTCGCATGCAGATTTATGACAGGGCCAAACGCGTTGCCGCCGGGGGTGTTCTCAGCGGGATATTAATCTTGGGCGCTTGCGGACAGCAGACCGCCACAGGCGGACCCCCACAGGGCGGACCTCCGGAAGTCGCTGTCGTGACGATACAGCCGAAGCGGCTGGTGAGCACGACCGAATTGGCCGGGCGGACCTCCGCCAATCGGGTTGCCGAAGTGCGTCCCCAGGTGGGCGGCATTATCCAGAAGCGCCTGTTTACGGAAGGCGCCGATGTGAAGGCCGGCCAGGCGCTCTTTCGAATCGATGCGGCTCCTTTTCAGGCCGCGTACGACAATGCAGCGGCGAACCTTGCGGCCATACGGAAGAACGTCGACCGGGCGCGGGCCGCCTTGAGAGCGAGCCGCGCCGGCGTCACCAGGCAACAGGCCGCCCTGGATTTCGCCCGGACGAACCGCGAGCGGTTTGAGGAGGTGTTCAAGGACGGGGCAGTCTCCGCCAGCCAGCGCGACCAGGCTGTGACCGAGGCGGACGTGGCCGAAGCGGCGTTGCAGGCCGCCGGGGCGCAGGCGGAAAGCGACCGGGCAGCGGTGGCCGCTGCCGAGGCGGCCATCGATCAGGCGGAGGCAGCGCTGGAGACGTTCCGGATCAATCTGGGATACACCTCCGTCACGGCCCCCATCTCGGGCCGCATCGGGAGATCTGGCGTCACGGAGGGCGCCCTGGCGACGGCGTATCAACCCATAGCTCTGGCGACCATCCAACAACTGGATCCCATGTACGTGGATGTGCCTCAATCCACGACCGAAGTGCTGCGGTTGCGGCGCCGCCTGGAGGAAGGCCGGCTCAATCACAACGGGGAGATCCGGAACAAGGTCCGTCTCGTCCTTGAGGACGGCGCCCAATATCCCTTGGAAGGGGCGCTTCAATTCCGCGACGTCACGGTCGATCCGTCGACCGGATCGGTCAATCTGCGGGTTGTCTTTCCCAATCCGAAGGGCGTTTTGCTGCCGGGCATGTTCGTCCGGGCGCTGGTGGAAGACGGGGTCAATCCAAAGGCCCTTCTGATTCCTCAGCAGGCCGTTTCACGCGATCACAAGGGGAACCCTCTCACGTTGATCGTGGATGCAGGGGGCAAGGTCCAGCAGCGGATGCTGACGCTCGATCGCGCCATCGGCGATGCCTGGCTTGTTTCATCGGGTCTTGCACCCGGCGAGCGGGTGATCGTCGAGGGGATGCAAAAGGTGAAACCCGGCGCCTCCGTGAAGGCGGTTCCTTTTGATGCCGGTAGCGAAAAGAATCGCGGGGAACGTAAAAACACGACCCTGCCGCCTAAAAAATCGAATTGACGGAGGCGTCTGATGTTATCGAAATTTTTTCTGGATCGTCCGGTCTTCGCGTGGGTCATCGCCATCGTCATGATGGCGGCGGGGGGGCTGGCGATCTACAACCTGCCCATATCCCAGTATCCCCCGATCGCCCCGCCGTCCATCGCCATCGATTCCTTTTTCCCGGAGGCCTCAGCGGAGACGGTGGAAAACAGCGTCACCCAGATCATCGAGCAGAAGATGACGGGCTTTGACGACATGCTCTATCTCTCCGGCACGAGCGATTCGGCCGGGGCCTCCCGCATCGAATTGACCTTCAAGCCGGGAACCAATCCCGACCTGGCCTGGACCAAGGTGCAGAACAAGCTCCAGCTCGCCATGTCGAGCCTGCCGGAGGTGGTCCAGCGCTCCGGCGTTACCGTCAGCAAATCCACGCGGAATTACCTGGTGATTGTGGGCTTGATTTCGGAAGACGGCAGCATGGACGGCAACGACCTGCGGGACTATGCCCAATCCAACCTGGAAAAGGTGCTGGCGCGCGTCCCGGGAGTCGGCGAGGTCCAGAATTTCGGCTCTCAGTATGCCATGCGTATCTGGCTGAACCCCGACAGACTCACCGATTACCATCTGACCGTGGCGGATGTGATCCTGGCGCTCAGGACCTACAACGTGGAAGTTTCCGCCGGGCAGTTCGGCGGGGCGCCGGCGCTGAAAGGCCAGCGCCTGAACGCCTCCATCATCGTCCAGAACCTCCTCCAGACCCCGGAGGAGTTCGCCGCCATCCCCATTCGCACCAATCCGGACGGCGCCATTGTGCGCGTCAAGGATGTGGGACGGACGGAACTGGGGACCGAGTTCTACGATATCGAGGGCTTTTACAACGGCAAACCTTCCGCCGCTCTGGCCATTCGGCAGGCGCCCGGCGCCAATGCGCTGGATACTGCCAATGCCGTCAAGAAGAGACTGGAAGAGATGAGCCCATACTTTCCGCCGGGGATGAAGGTGGTCTATCCATACGACACCACCCCCTTTGTCCGGGTGGCCATCAATGAGGTGGTGAAAACCCTGTTCGCGGCGATTCTGCTGGTCTTTCTGGTCATGTGGCTGTTCATGGGCAATCTCCGGGCCACCCTGATCCCGACCATCGCGGTGCCGGTGGTCCTCCTGGGAACCTTCGCCGTGCTGGGGCTGTTCGGGTTTTCCATCAACATGCTGACCATGTTCGCCATGGTGCTGGCCATCGGGCTTTTGGTGGACGACGCCATCGTGGTGGTGGAAAACGTGGAACGAATCATGGCCGAGGAAGGGCTTTCGCCCCGGGAGGCCACCGCCAAGTCCATGGAACAGATCACCAGCGCCCTGATTGGCATCGGACTGGTGCTTGCGGCGGTGTTCGGCCCCATGGCCTTCTTCGGAGGGTCCACCGGGGTCATCTACCGCCAGTTTTCCGTGACCATCGCCGCGGCGATGCTGCTGTCGGTGGTCGTGGCCTTGATCCTGACGCCGGTGCTTTGCGCGTCGCTGCTTAAGCCGGTATCCAAGGGGCATGAGGCAGACAATGCGATCTTTTTTCTGCGCCCATTTTTTAGATGGTTTAACCACGTTTTTTTTCGCTTCAGACGCCTGTATGTGAAACTGGTCGGCCATGCGCTGGCCGGGAAACGGCGTTACCTCGCGGTTTTCGTCCTGATTGTGGCGGGACTGGGATTTCTTTTTATGAGGATGCCGACGAGCTATCTTCCCGATGAGGATCAGGGAATGCTCCTCGCCCAGATCCTCATGCCGACGGGCAGCACCCTCGAACAGACCCAGGGGGTTGCTGGTGAAGTCCAGCGCTATTTTCAGGAGAACGAAAAAGAGACGGTGGACTCCTGCATGACGATTGCCGGCATGGGCTTTTCCGGCCGGGCGCAGAACAACGGCATGGTGTTTGTCAAATTGAAGGATTGGAAGCTTCGCGACCGTAGGGATCTGCGAGCCAAAGCCGTGGCCGGCCGGGCCATGGGCGCCTTATCCCGAATCCGCAACGCCCTGGTCTTCGTCTTTCCGCCCCCCGCCGTCGTCGAACTGGGCAATGCCCGGGGGGTCGATTTCCAGTTGCAGGACCGCGGCGGCCTCGGTCACGCCGCCCTGATGAACGCCCGCAACCAGCTCCTCGGCATGGCCGCCCAGGACAAGCGGCTGGTCGCGGTTCGGCCCAACGGCATGGAGGATGTGCCCGAATACCGGATTGACGTGGACTGGGAAAAGGCGGGCGCCCTGGGGCTGCCCATCGCCTCCATTCACAACACCATCGCGGCGGCCTTCGGCAGCGCCTATGTCAACAACTTCATTCAAGGCGGACGGGTGAAGCGGGTCTATGCTCAAGCCGACGCCCCTTACCGCATGCTGCCCAAGGACCTGGAAAAACTGTATGTGCGAAATACCGCCGGGCAGATGGTCCCCTTCGCCTCGTTTGCTTCCAGCCGCTGGACGACCGGTTCCCCCCGGCTGGAGCGCTTCAACGGCTTTCCGTCCCTGAACATCTGGGGCGAGCCGGCGCCGGGGAGGAGTTCGGGAGAGGCGATGCAGGCCATGGAAGAGATCGTCTCGAAACTGCCCAAAGGGATCGGCTTTGACTGGACCGGTCTTTCCTACCAGGAGCGGATGGCCAGTTCTCAGGCGCCCCTGCTGTACGCCTTTTCCATTTTCGTGATCTTCCTGTGCCTGGCGGCGCTCTACGAGAGCTGGCCGATTCCCATCTCGAT
Organism: Syntrophaceae bacterium CG2_30_58_14; assembly: GCA_001873745.1. Taxonomy (GTDB): domain Bacteria; phylum Desulfobacterota; class Syntrophia; order Syntrophales; family UBA5619; genus UBA5619. The sequence continues at coordinate 2,332 of MNZQ01000168.1, read as the reverse complement.
CCTGCTGGCCTTTCCTCTCGGGGCGATCGGCGGCATCATCGCCGCGAGCGTGCGGGGGCTGCCCAATGACGTCTATTTCCAGATCGGCCTTTTGACCACCCTGGGATTGACCACCAAGAACGCCATCCTGATCGTCCAGTTCGCCAAGGCCGGACTGGAAGGGGGGATGGGGCTGATCGACGCCACGTTGGAGGGGGCGAAATTGCGTTTTCGTCCGATCATGATGACCTCTCTGGCCTTCGGTTTCGGCGTCCTGCCCCTTGCCCTGGCCACCGGCGCCGGGGCAGGGGCCATGAATGCCATCGGCACCGCCGTGCTCGGAGGGATGGTGACCGCCACCGTTCTGGTGGTTGTTTTTGCACCCCTCTTCTATGTGCTGATTGAAATGCTCTTCGGAAAACGGGGGGAGCGTGAAGCAGCCAAGACAAATGATGCAAATCCGTCGGGGGATCGATGATATGAATAGAAACCGGTTTCTTCTTGTGGGTGCGATCGTCACTCTTCTGGGGGGGTGCACGCTGGCCCCGGAATACACGCGGCCTGTCGCTCCCGTCCCTGCCGATTGGCCGACCGGCGCCGCTTACCAGGAAACGAACTCCGCCGCATCCACGCCGACGGCAGTGGAATTGCCGTGGCGGGAGTTCTTCACCGATGAACGCCTGCAAAAGGTCATCGAAACCGCCCTGAACAACAACCGCGATCTGCGGCTTACGGCCTTGAATGTCGAAAGGGCGCGGGCGTATTACGGCATTCAGCGGGCCGAACTTTTGCCGACGGTCCAAGCGGTCGGAAGCGGGAGCAAGGAACGCGTCCCGGCCGATCTTTCTTCCACCGGAAGCGCCATGACCGCCGAACGATACGGCGTCCATCTCGGGATCAGTTCCTGGGAAATCGATTTTTTCGGTCGTATCCGGAGCCTGAAGGATCGGGCGCTGGAAGAATACCTCGCCACGGATGAGGCCCACCGCGGCGCACATATTTTGCTGGTGTCCACGGCAGCGCAGGCGTATCTGGCCCTGGCAGCGGATCGGGAAGCCCTCAAGCTGGTGGTCTCCACACTGGAAACGCAGGAGGCCTCCTACCGATTGATCCGGAAAAGTTATGATGTCGGGCTCGCGTCCAAATTGGATCTCCGTCGGGCGCAAAGCCAGGTGGATGCGGCTAAGGGAGACGTCGCCCGCTATACCCAACGGACGGCGCAAGATGAAAACGCCTTGAATCTTCTGGTCGGATCTCCCTTGCCGCCGGCGCTCCTGCCTGCGGAGTTGGGAAGCGTCAGCCCTCCCAAAGATATCTCTCCCGGCCTCTCCTCCGAACGGCTCCTGCGCCGACCGGACGTGCTGGCGGCGGAACATCGGCTCAAGGCGGCCAACGCCAATATCGGCGCCGCCCGTGCGGCGTTCTTTCCGCGCATCGCGCTCACGACCGCCATCGGAACCGCAAGCGCCGATCTGTCCGGACTCTTCAAATCCGGCCAGGGTACGTGGAGTTTCGCACCGCAGATCATCATGCCGATTTTCGATGCCCGCACTTGGTCGGCCTACGCTGTAACGAAAGTGGAGAGGGAAATATCCGTGGCCCAATACGAGAAGGCGATCCAGACGGCTTTCAGGGAAGTGGCCGACGCCTTGGCCGTGAGGGGCGCCGTGAACCAACAGATCGCGGCGCAACAATCGCTGGTCGACGCCGTTGCGGAAACCTACCGCCTCTCTAATGCACGATATACAAAGGGAATTGACAGCTACTCAGGCGTCCTCGATGCGCAACGTTCCCTCTACAGCGCGCAACAGGGACTGATCGCCCTCCACATGGTCCAGCTTGTCAACCAGGTCACGCTCTACAGGGTGCTGGGCGGCGGGGGGGAGTGAACGAAGGAAGGAGTGAGGGAAGTAGAGAATGATGACAATGCCATTTATCGGAAGACGGCACGATACCCGAACGGCGGATTCCCGGTACAAAGGAATTTCTCCGAATGGATCAGGGTTCATTCCACCGCCTTGACGGCATTGTTCCGATATGCCCTTCAGCACGACCTCTCCCTAAGCAGGGCATGGGTCCTCCATTTTTAAAAAATATTTTTAATGCTGAGCCAATTGCAAAACTCCCCATTCTGTCATTCCCGCAACGATTCTGAGCGGGAATCTGGTTCTAACGGCTTGAAAAACCATATTCCCGATAGAGGCATTCGGGAATGACAAATGGTTTTGCAATTACCTCTGCTATCATTTATTTATGAGTGCAATGGCCGGTTTTTGGTGATATTAGTGGTGATACTTCCGGATCACCGCGGTGACGATTCCCCCGAGTTTAAGCTCCTGTCGCGGGCGGATCA
>MNZQ01000036.1 GCA_001873745.1 Syntrophaceae bacterium CG2_30_58_14 | reverse complement strand
ACAGAATCTCCACCATATCGCCGAACGTTGCCCCAACCCGGACCGGCGTCTCCCGGACCCGGTTTCCCTCCAGCAGATACGCGAATGTCCTGCCGTTCCGGTCGATCAGGGCAGACCGGCTGGCGGCGAGACGCGGCTTCATTTCAGCGGGAGCGAGCTTGCGCGGGAGAAAGGAAACCTTGGCGCTCATGTCCGGCAGCATCCGGCGGTCCTTGTCCAGAAAGCGAACCTTGACCAGAACGGTGGCCTTGCTGCGGTCCACGGTCGGCACAATGGCATAGACCTCCCCGCGGAACCGCGTGTCCGGGAGGGCGTCCAACTGGATGTCGCAGGGCTGGCCGACCCGGATGGTGGTGATGCTCGTTTCCGAGACATCCACCTCCACCTGCAGGGAGTTCATGTCGGCGATCGACACGACGGCGGCCTTGGCGTTGGCGGCGGCCCCGATGGGGGTGACGATGTCGCCGATGTCCGCGTTCTTGGTCAAAACGACGGCATCGAAGGGGGCCCGAATCAGGGTGTAGTCAAGACTCGCCTCGGCGTTTTTCAGCGCAGCTTCACCGGCATGAACGACGGCTTCCGCCGCCTTCACCCCCTGGGCGGCCCGCCGGTAGCGCGTCTCCACCGCTTCATAATCGGACCTGGAGACGTAATCTTTAGTAACGAGCTGTTTGTAGCGTTCATACTCCTTCCGGGCGTTGTCCATGTCCGCCCTGGTCTGTTCAAGGGTGGCGTGCGTTATGTTCAGATTAGCCGCTACCTGGTCTCTGACTGCGGATACGTCGATGTTCTCCATGCGGGCGATCACGTCGCCCTCTTTGATCTTGCTCCCCTCCTCCACCATCAGCGCCACCAGACGGCCCGTCACCTTGGAGGCCACCGAGGCTTTCCGCTGGGCGACGATGTAGCCGCTTGCGTTCAGCAGTGACATCGACTGGGAAGGATAAAATTGGGAAATGGTCGTCACATCGACGGAGACGGCCGGGAGGAGGATGCCGCCAAAGTAAAGGCCGCCGGCTGTCAGAAGCAGCAGGACGACGGCCGCGATGACAAACGGCTTCTTTCTCCGCCTGTTGGGCTTGATGATCTTCTCCGATTTTTCAATCTTCAGTTTGGCAATGTCTTCCGCAGGCATGACTGGCTCTCCAGAACGGGACAGGCTTTTCCACAGTCTCCCTATTTGTGGCATTCCAGACTATTTATAACAGAACCCCGCTGACTTTGCCACACGGGCATGATTGGAGGGAATTCAAAAGCCCTTGAATCGGCGGTAAAAAAGAGGAGCCGCGCACAGCGTATTCACGTACCGGCGGGGCTGGGGATTTCGGGATTACAGTGGTCGGATCAGGCGTTCAGGGTCTTGTCCACGACCTCGGCGATTTCCCGGCAGCAGTGTTCCGTCTCTTCCGGCGTCGGCCCTTCGACCATCACCCGGCACATGTTCTGCGTCCCCGAATACCGGACCAGCACCCGGCCCTGGTCCCCCAGCCGCCGCTCCACTTCCCGGATGGCCGCCATGATCTCCGGCGCCGTTTCGATCTCCGGACGCGACTTGACGTTCACGTTGATGAGCCTCTGCGGAAAGACCTTCATGATCTTTGCGAGTTTGGACAAGGGTTTCCCTTCTTTCTTCATCGTCGCCGCGACCTGGAGGGCGGTGATGATTCCGTCCCCGGTCGTATGGTGCCGCAGGAAGATCAGATGGCCTGAATCCTCGCCGCCGAGGGAGGCCCCCCGGGCTTGCATCTCCTCGATGACGCAGCGGTCGCCGACCCCGGTCATGACGGAGTCGATTCCCAGGGATTCAAAGGCGAGGCCGAGGCCGATATTGCTCATGACCGTGCGGACGACCAGGTTGTTCGTGAGCGCTCCCTCCTTTTTCATCGAGGCGGCGCAGATCGCGAGGATCAGGTCGCCGGTCATGACGGCGCCCGTCTCGTCCACGGCAATCACGCGATCGCCGTCTCCGTCGAAGGCAAATCCAATGTCCGCCTTCGCCTTCCGAACCGCCTTCGCCAGGGTTTCCGGATGCTGGGAGCCGCATTGGAGGTTGATGTTCTTGCCGTTCGGTTCGTCGAAGAGGGTGGTCACCTCGGCGCCCAGCTCGATGAAGGTCTCCGGGGCAACCCGGTAGGCGGCGCCGTTGGAACAGTCCAGCACGATCCGCGTTCCCTCTAAGGAGCATTCCTTGGGGAAGGCGTGCTTCAGAAAGACGATGTAGCGCCCCCGGGCGTCCTCCATGCGGTAGGCCTTGCCCAGTTCGGACGGAGACGGATGGAGGGTGTGCAGGTTGTTTGCAAAGACGATCTCCTCGATGGCTTTCTCCGTCTCATCGGGGAGCTTGAACCCCTCGCTTCCGAAGATCTTGATCCCGTTGTCCTGGAAGGGGTTGTGGGAGGCGGAGATGACGATGCCGGCATCGGCCCTCATGCTGCCGGTCAGGAAGGCGATTCCCGGCGTGGGAAGGACCCCCACCAGGATCGCATGGACCCCCATCGAACAGATCCCGGAGACCAGCGCATTCTCCAACATGTATCCGGAGATCCGGGTGTCTTTGCCGATGATGATCTTGGGAACATGTCCCCTTTTTTTGAAAAGATGCGCGGTGGCGCGGCCGATGTTCATGGCCATTTCCGCCGTCATGGGGTGCTCGTTCGCCACCCCCCGAATGCCGTCGGTACCGAATAGTTTACCCATGCATCTCCTTCCCTGGATGGCAACGGCCGACGATCACTGGAGCCCGATTCGGCGGCGGCGCCCGTTTTGTCGAAGAAATTCCCCTTGCTATACCGGGGTGCTTGTGTTAGCGTCTCTTACGCCGGAAGCTTATACAATACGTGCAGTTAATTTGCAATGAAAAGCTTCCCGGGTCATTTCCGGGTGAACCCTTGGGATCGTTTCCCAAGAAAAGAGAGAAGAGGAGGAGGATTATGGATAAGAAGGTAACCGTCGTCGGCGCAGGGAATGTGGGCGCGACCGTTGCGCAGCGTCTCTGCGAAAAAGCGCTGTGCGATGTGGTGCTCGTGGACATCATCGAAGGCGTGCCGCAAGGCAAGGCCCTCGATCTGACGGAGGCGGCGCCCGTCGAGAAGCACGACGCCCATCTCATCGGCGCCAACAGCTATGAAGACACCAAGGATTCCGATATCGTCATCATTACCGCCGGCATTCCGCGGAAGCCGGGGATGAGCCGGGATGACCTGCTGGCGACGAACAAGAAGATCATGACCGTTGTGACCGAGCAGGTGGTGAAGCACTCCCCCAACGCCACCCTGATCATCGTCAGCAATCCCCTCGATGCGATGTGTCATGTCGCCCATGACGTCAGCGGTTTCCCCAAAAACCGTGTGATCGGCATGGCGGGCGTGCTCGATTCGGCCCGTTTCCGCTCCTTCATCTCCATGGAACTCAACGTCTCCGTCGAAAACATCCACGCCTTCGTCCTGGGCGGCCACGGGGATACGATGGTGCCGCTGCCCCGTTACTCGACCGTGGCCGGCATTCCGATCACGGAGCTGATTCCGAAGGACCGTCTGGATGCGATCGTGACCCGGACCCGGAACGGCGGGGCGGAGATCGTCAGCCTGCTGAAGACGGGGAGCGCCTTCTATGCGCCGGCCTCCTCGGCGGTGGAGATGGCGGAGTCGATCATCAAGGACCGCAAGAAGATCCTGGCCTGCGCCGCCTATCTGGAAGGCGAGTACGGGATCAACGGCCTGTTCATCGGCGTGCCCGTGAAACTGGGTAAGGGCGGGATCGAGGAGATCATCCAGATCAAACTGACCGCCGAAGAGGACGCCGCGCTGCAGAAGTCGGCGGCGGCGGTGCAGGAGCTCGTAAACACCATGAAGAAGATGGCGTAACGGCTTGAAAGAATAATGTTAGCAGAAAAGGGCCTTCCCGTCGATTGGAATGGCCCTTTTTAATTCATCCGGTTCTTGCGTACTTTCTGGCTTCGTTCCGGCGCGATCCCGGCCAGGGCCTTGGCCAGTTTGACCTTTTTATCCAGATCCCCCTCCCGGAAGATCATCACCCGCTGGGCCTGAGGGGAACCGGCGCCGTGCATCGACTCCACCAGGGCCGTACCTCCGGTCATGCTCTCGATCAGCCGGCCGATTTTGATGCGTTCTTCGGTGGGGATGCCGGCCACGCCGGAGAAGTATTTCTTCACCAGATGTCCCGTCTCTTCACTGTTAAGATCGTATTCGCTGGGCAGCGTCGCCAGAAACCCGCCGGCCAGATCGACGGCCAGGCGGGCCACTTCGAAATGAAAACGGGTGGCGTTATGCTTGCCCACGTTGGCCAGCATCGTATCGACCATGTAGGCCCCGGATGGGGTCGGCCAGCCTTCGGCCGCACAGGCGATCGAAGAGCTGTAAAGGGTTTCGCCCAGATGGATCATCTCGGTCACTTTGTCCCGGACATGGGAGGCCCCGGCAGTGCCCTGAATCTGGGCCAGATAGGTCACCGCTCCGGTCAGGACATCGATCAGACCGGTTTTGCAGCCGCCGTAATTGGCCCGGTGGTGGGCGGCGAAACGATAGACCAGGGCATTGGTAAATGCCGTCTCCCCGTTCATGAATACCCGCTCCCGGGGGACAAAGACATCTTCGAAGACGATGACCGCCTCGCCGCCGACCCCCCCGAAAACGGGGTTCCCGGAATCGATCCGTTCCCGGTTGTCCTTGCGGTCGTCATTGGCCTGACGGCCGAAGATCATGGTCACCCCGGGGGCGTCGGCCGGTATCGCGCAGACCACGGCGTAGTCTTTGGATTTCTCATCCATGGCCGTGGTCGGCATGATCAGGATCTCATGGGAATTGACCCCTCCGGTCATGTGCAGCTTGGCCCCGCGGATGACCACGCCGTCGTCCCGGCGTTCAACGATGCGGAGATATTGGTCCGGATCGACCTGCTCGGCCGGCCCTTTGGAGCGGTCCCCCTTGGGATCGGTCATCGCCCCGACCACCATCAGATTTTCCTCCTGAATATAGGCCAGCCACTTCTTGAACCGCTCGAAATAATCGGTGCCGCATTTCCGGTCGATTTCATAAGTCACCGAATAGGCGGCATTGATGCCGTCCAACCCCACGCATCGCTGAAAGCAGGAACCGGTTTTCTGACCCAGGACGCGCAGCAGCTTGACTTTTTTAATCAGATCCTCCGCGTTCCGGTGGACATGGGTAAAACGGCTGACGGTCTTGCCGGTCAGATGGGAGGCGGCCGTGGCCAACTCTTTATATTCCGGGTCGCTGGCCAGCGCGTAGGTCATGGCGGCGGCCCGGACATGCGGGGCCGTCGCCGGATGGCGGGTCACATCCTTGATCCTCTTTCCCTTGTAATAGACCTTATGGTTCAGCTTCCGCAGACTTTTCAGATAATCCTGGGCGGTTTTTATCTTCATCCGAACACCTCCTGATATCACTTCCATCCCCGCAATCGACAATACCCCTTCATTAATGTTCATCCGGTTGATACGCACCTTGATTCGATAATATGCTGAATACTTTGGATGACTTCACCTACAAGTCAAGGGTTTTCGTTTTTCAATTGACGTTACGATTACCAGTTGTATTGAAGGCTCTGCTAGCGCCACATAATTTTTAATAACCGGCTATTAGAAGGCATTTTCTTTCGTTATCCATGATACATTACTTTCCTAATGGAATTAAGAATGATCAATTATATGTCTTCAAATGATTTTGGACATTGATAACTAGTTGAAACAAAGTATACGTGTCGATGTTAACGTTTTATTGATTTCAGGAAGCACACATCAACCGGATGAACCACAGTTGATCTCTTTTTACGGCCTTGCCGGAGGCGCTCAAAAAGGCTGGCAGTTGGTTACCGTTCTTCTCTTGTATGCCAGATACGCAGCACATAGATCTTGGATTCCTGGATTTCGTATCGCATCTCGTAATGGTTCACCAGGATGCGGCGAACCTCACGCGGTTCGAACTCTTCTAATTTTTCTCCGATGCGTGGATACTCCTTGAGACGGGCCGGTGCGGCCGTCAGTGATTGCACGATGCGGGCGGCGGCCTGCTTGTTAACCGGCGCCAGAAAATTGTAAAGCCGCACCAGATCGGAAAGCGCTTTGCTGGTCCATTTCAGTTCCATCACTGCGGCAACGGCAGCGGGGTTTCGGAGCTAAGACTTTCCGCCCACTCTTGCACCGCCTGGTGGTCAATGACGCGGCCGGCATCGACATCGGCCATCGCTTCTATTGTCAGCCGCTGACGCTCCTCTTCATGGTCTATCCATGCGGATAATGCCTGCTTAATGATCCATGTCCGGGAGCGCTCGAGGCGGGTGGCCAACTGGTCGACCTTCTCGGCCAATGGCAAGGGTATGTGTGCAGTCAGCACTTTGGTAGTCATGGGTACCTCCACTTATTAATCGTAATTAATCATAGCGATTAACAATGATTAAGTCAAGAGGTTTACTTCCTTTTATCCACGATCCGCTTGGCTTTGAAGGTTGTCCTTTCCAGGGTGCCGAAGTTTTCGATACGAATTTCCGGCGTAACCATGAGCTCTTCCCTGAGGTCCTTCCGCAGGCGGCGCCCAAGGGTCTGTTTATCCTCCTGAGGTTTCAGGCACTCGCACACCACCGTGCATACATCCGTGTAAGCTTTCTCGTCCCGGGAAAGCTCGATAATGAATTCATCTCCCAATTCCTTATAGCTCCGCACAACTTTTTCCACCTGCACAGGATAGAACTTTGCCCCGCGGTAGATGACCATATCATCGGCCCGCCCGAGGATTCCACCCACGGAACGGGCATGGGTTCGGCCGCAGGAACACCGGCTTGGATCGTAACGGGCATAATCATTGGTCCAATATCGGAGCATGGGCGTCGCTTCCCGGGTCAGATGGGTGATGACCAAAACTCCCATCTCCCCCTCAGCGCAACGCTCCATCGTTTCTGGGTTGATGATCTCGATCACGTAATGGTCTTCAGCCCAGTGTAACCCAGCCTTGGCCGCACACTCTGAAGCAAAGGTAGGAGCGATCTCCGCCAATCCATAATAATCATAGGCATCGATTCCCAGGCCTTCTTCAATCTTTCTTCTGGTGGCTGCTGTCTCCGTTCCCCCTTCTCCCCCAAAACTTCCCAGCCTGAGTTTTAATTGCTGAGGAGAAATCCCCCGCTCCCGCAGGTTCTCGGCAATATACAAGGCAAATGAGGGTGTGCACAGAAGGACCGTTGACCCTGGATTAAGCATGTAATCGATCTGCCGCCCAGTCATGCTGGCTCCGATGGGAATCACAAAGCAGTCCAAACGTTTGGCCGCGTAATGAGTAGACATGCCCGCCACCCACAGTCCATAGCTGAAGCCATTTTGGACAACATCTCCAGGTCGCACTCCGAAGCTATACATAGTCCGCGCTGTAACTTCGGTTATGTTCTCCACATCCTTCTCGGACCAAATGGTGTTCACCGGGGTTCCGGTTGTGCCAGTGGAAGGATGGAGTTCCCTCCAATCTTTCGCCGGGGCCACGGTGTAACGCCCGAAGGGAGCATGCTTTATCTGCTCTTCCCGCAGTTCTTGCTTGGTTACCACCGGTACATGGACCAAGTCATCCACGGTTCTGATATGGGCAGCCTTGAGCCCGGCTTTCCTGAACTTCTCCCCGTAAAATTCCGACTTAGCCAAACAGCGGCGGATCTGCCAGCGCAACCTCTCATTTTGGAGTTGCCGTATTTCTTTCCGGCTCATCCTTTCAATCTCCGGGTCGTAATATTTTCCTCTGCTCATCTCTCCTCTCCATTTAAACCGCCAAGTATTTCTTAACAATCTCCTCATTCTGCCAGATGCTTTCCATTTCCCCCTGGCACTGGATGAGACCCCTCTCGAGGATGTACCCTCTTCCCGCCACCTTGCGGCAAAATTTTATATTCTGATCAGCAAGCAGGATGGTCACTTCTGACCTTTGGATTTCCTGGATCACCTCCACCAAGTTCTTCACCACCAGCGGCGCCAGGCCTTCGATCGGCTCGTCTAAGAGCAACAAATCCGGGTTCTTCATCAGGGCCCGGCCAATAGCCAACATCTTCTGCTCTCCGCCGCTCAGGCAGCTCCCTTTGCTGGCTCGCAGCCCCTCCAGGACAGGAAAAAGTTTATACACCTTTTCAATGGTCCATGGCCCGACTCTTTTTTTGGCAAGGCGTCTGGCCATTTCTAAATTTTCTTCGGCGGTCAGGTCGGCGAAGATCCTGCGATCATCAGGGACGTAGCCGACTCCCAGCTTGGCAATTTCGTAAGGTTTTCGACCGACCAGTTCAGTCCCCTTCAGTAAAATACTTCCCGAACGTGGGGGGGTCAGGCCCATGATAGACCGGAAGGTGGTGGTTTTTCCCACCCCGTTCCTCCCTAACAAAGAGACGACTTCTCCTTGACCGACGACCAGGGAAATACCATGGAGGACCTGGCTCTGCCCATAGCTTGTGATAATCTCTTTGACTTCCAGAATAGCGGTCATATCTCTTCTCCGAGGTAAATGTCCCTGACCACCTGATTCTCGCGAATATCACCGGGCTTGCCTTCCGCAAGGACCTCCCCGCGGTTCATGACCACGATCCAGTCGGATAGGGAAAAGACGATATCCATATCGTGCTCTACGATAATGAACGTCGTCTTCCGCTCGGAGGCTAATTTTTTCACCAGTTCCAGGACTTTGATTCTTTCGATGGGGTTCATACCCGAGGAAGGCTCGTCGAGAAAGCAAAGCTGGGGATTGGTGGCCACGGCAATTCCCAATTCCAGGAGCCGCTGGTCCCCATGGGAAAGTTCCCCGCCCGGGGAATCCTTCTCTTCCTGCAGCCACACCTCCCCCAGGATCTTCTCCGCTTCCCCTACCGCTTCCTTCTGGCTTTGCTGAGAAGAAAAGGCGCTGGAGGTTTTGTTGAGACGGGACAAGACGGGGAGGAGAATATTCTGAAACACGGTCATCCGGGGAAAGATGTTCATCACCTGGAAAGACCGGCTGATCCCCATCTTCACCCTTTTATCCGGCCCCAGCCGGGTAATCTCTTTTTCCCGGAAATAAATTTTACCCCGGTCCGGGAGCATATAACCAGACAGGAGGTTGATGAGGGTGGTCTTCCCTGCTCCGTTGGGTCCGATGACCGAAGTGAAAAGACCCTCCTGCAGGGTTAAATTGACCTCGTGCACTGCGGCCATATGTCCAAAATACTTTCCCAGGCTCTCGGTCCGGAGGATCGCTTTCACCGCCGGCCCCCTTTTCTCGAGAAGATACTCACCACTCCGCCCCGGAATCCAATGACCAGCACCACGACGATAATCCCCAGGCACATCTGCCAGTACTCCGTGAATCGTACAATGATATCCTTCAACAGGTAAAAGAGAACCGATCCCACAATGGGCCCGGAGAAGGAGTAGACCCCCCCTAAGAGGGTAGCCAGCACGGGTTCCGCCGAATGGCTCCAATGAGCCAGCGGAGGAGTTACGGTGCTTTCCAAGGGGGGCAGCAGGGCCCCGGCCAACCCGGCGTACACCCCGGCAATGGTAAAGGAGAGGAGGCGGTATTTTCGTACGGATATCCCGATACAGGCCGTGCGGGTTTCGCTGTCTCGAATGCCCTGCATGGCCAAGCCCATGGGCGAATGGACGATCCGATGGAAAAGATAGATGGCCAGAATGGCGAACGCCAGGACAACATAGTAATAATTTTCCATGGGCGCCATGTTGATTTTGAAGAGGCCCGGGATCTCTAAAGGGGCCCGGGGAATTCCCACCAGGCCGTCATCCCCTCCGGTCATATCCCGCCACTTCCAGGCCAGGGAGAAGATCATCATGCCGAAGCTGAGGGTAAGCATGGAAAAATAGATGCGCGTATGCCGGATGCAGAGAAACCCAAGCAATAAGGATACGGCCCCGGCAATGACCACTCCCCCGACGATCCCAACCAAGAGCGAAGGATAAGTTAGGAGGATCTTGGCGCAGCCATACGCCCCCACCGCATAAAAGCCGGCCTGCCCGAAGGAGAGGAGTCCGGTATACCCGAACAGGAGATTGAACCCGAGGGAGAAGATGGAGAGGAGCAGGATGTGGATGGCGACATAAAGGGCATATTTTCCGGCGTAAGCCGGCAGCAGGGCTAAGAGAACAACCAGGATCAGGATTGCCAGTCTTGTTTTCATCGGTCATCCCCCGAAGAGTCCCTGTGGTTTCACCATCAACACCACAGCCATGATCAAGAATATCAGGAAGAGCTCGAAGACCGGGAAGAGGAGAATGCCATAAGCGCTGAGGGTTCCCACAATGATGGCCCCGACAAAAGCGCCCTTGAGATTTCCCAGTCCCCCGATCACCGTGATGATGAAGGCCTGGATAATCATGGCCGCTCCGATCCCGGGGGCCACCACCCGCACAGGGGTCCCCAGGGCTCCCCCCAGGGCAGCCAGCATGGCCCCGAAAACAAAGACCCCGGTGAAGAGCGTGGGAATGTTGACGCCGATGGCACTGGCCATCTCCCGGTCTGAAGCCGAGGCCCTCACCATCTTCCCCCACCAGGTCTTTTCAAAGAGCAGCCAGACCACAATGGCCACCGCCAGGCCAGTCCCTATGATGAAAAGGTTGTAAAAGGGGAAAGGCCTTCCTACCACGGACACCGTTCCTTCGAAAAAGCTGGGCATGGCGGGAATCTTGGCCACTCCTCCCCAGATCATCTTTGCGGCGTCATCGAAGATGAGGATGAAGCCAAAGGTCAGGAGGAGCTGGTAGGCGTGGTCCAGATGGTAAATATGTCGCAAAAAAAACCGCTCCATGAAGTAGCCCACGACGGCCACCGACAGCAGGCTTAACGCAATGGCCAGCCAGAAGTTGACTCCCCAGAGGCCGTAGTAGGTGAAGGTAA
>MNZQ01000194.1 GCA_001873745.1 Syntrophaceae bacterium CG2_30_58_14 | reverse complement strand
GTGTCACGCCAATCTGGATACAAGGCAGGCAGGTCTTCCGGCCCAAGAGGGGAGAGGCGAGATCCCCGTCTTTTATTTTACGGAACTGATGGGCCTGGCCATGGGGCATAAGGAGGTAAAAAAATGGCTCAGCCGCCATTTAACCGATCCCATCAAACTGCTGTCAAATAAAGGATTGCTGTAAAATATTGAATAACTGATTGCGAAAAACCAGTGGGTCGATAAGCAAGCTTACTCTGCTTTACGCATATGTCCACGAAAGGAAAAACATGGAATCTAAAGTAGGGGCCGTGTTGGTCGTCGGGGGAGGCATTGCGGGGATCCAGGCCTCTCTTGATCTTGCCAATTCAGGTATAAAGGTCTATCTACTGGAGAAGTCCGCTGCCATCGGCGGTCGCATGGCTCAGTTGGACAAGACGTTTCCGACGAACGATTGCGCCATGTGCATTGTATCGCCGAAGCTCGTAGAGGCGGGCCGTCATCTGAATATCGAGATTCTCACCAATTCCGAACTTCTTTCCTTATCCGGCGATCCGGGCCGTTTTACGGCTCGGTTGCGCCGCCATCCCCGATATGTGAATACAGCGAAGTGCACCGGTTGCGCCGATTGTGTGGAGGTATGCCCGATCGGACTGTCCAATGAGTTTAACGAGGGGTTGGATAACCGGAAGGCGATATACCGTCTCTATCCGCAGGCCGTTCCCAATTCTTTTGTAGTGACGAAGCGAGGCACGTCTCCGTGCAAAGCGACCTGTCCTGCGGAGACGAGTGCACAGGGCTATTTGGCCTTGATCCGGGAAGGTCGTTATGAGGAAGCTTTGGAGGTCATCAAGGAGTACAATCCCTTTCCCGCCTCGGTGGGGAGGGTGTGCACGCATCCCTGTGAGAGCGAGTGCAGTCGGGGGAAGTTGGATTCTCCGGTGGCGATCTGCGCGTTGAAGCGTTTTGCGGCGGACTGGGTATATGAGCATGGCGGTTCTGCAGAAAAAGCGGTCAGTGCAGGCGATGGCATAACGGATCGTCCATCCGCCAAAATAGCCGTGGTGGGATCAGGTCCTGCGGGACTCAGTTGCGCCCATCACCTGGCGCGGATGGGCTACGGGGTTACGGTATTCGAGTCGTTGCCCGCGGCGGGAGGGATGATGCGGGTGGGGATTCCCGCTTACCGCCTGCCCCGGGAGGTATTGCAGCGGGAGATAGACGCGATCGTTTCCGAGGGTGTGGAGATAAGGTTGAACACGCCTGTGCGGGACATCAACGGGCTTATTGCCGAGGGATACGCGGCGGTATTTCTGGCGATCGGGGCTCATGAACCGCAGCGCCTGGGGATTGAGGGCGAGGATGCCCTGGGGGTGTATCACGGGGTTCCTTTTCTGCAGGCGGTCAGTCTTGCAACAGGGGGGAAAAACCTGCCGGCTGTGGGTGAGCGCGTGGTGGTGATCGGGGGTGGGAACACCGCGGTGGATGCGGCGCGGACGGCGGTGAGATTGGGCGCCCGCGAGGTGGCGATGGTGTATCGTCGTTCGCGGGAGGAGATGCCGGCCAGCAGTTGGGAGATCGAGGAGGCCGAGCGCGAGGGTGTCCGATTGGAATTGCTAACGGCCCCGGTGGCGGTGGAGGTAACGGACGGCAGGGTAGCGGGTATCCAATGTCAGCGTATGGAGCTTGGCGAGCCGGATGAGAGCGGCCGGCGGCGTCCCGTTCCTGTGCCCGGTTCGGAGTTTGTGATCGCGGCGGATACGATGATTGCGGCGGTGGCGCAGGCCCCGGAGATTTCTTTTCTGGATGCGGGTCATGGGTTGGAGGTGAGCGCTCGGGGCACCTTTGTCGTTGATGCAAAGACGCTGACGACGGGAAGACCCGGCATCTTTGCCGGGGGTGATGCCCAGCGCGGCCCCGGGATATTGATAGAGGCGATAGCGGATGGGAGGCGCGGCGCCCTTTCGATAGATCGTTATTTGCGGGGGGTTGATCTTCTTACGGCGCGGGAGGAGGTTCCGCTGCCGGTGGTTGATCTGGGGGATGAGGAGATAGAGCGAATCGTTTCGTCCGGGAAGGTTGATTTATCGCCGCGGGTGGCGATGCCTATGGTTCCCGTTTCCGAGCGGGTGCGTGATTTTCGGGAGGTGGAGCTGGCGCTTACGGAGGATGATGCGAAGAGGGAGGCGTCGCGATGTCTGGCCTGCGGCATCTGTTCGGAGTGTCATTTATGTGTGCGTGTCTGCAAGGCGGGGGCGATAGATCATCAGGAGGCGGTGCGCGAGGAGGAGATACTCGTCGGTTCAGTGATCCTGGCGCCGGGTTATTCATTATACAATCCTGAATTATCGCCGGAGTTGGGATATGGTCGTTATCCCAACGTGGTGACGAGCATGGAGTTTGAGCGTATGCTGAGCGCCTCGGGTCCGTTCGGCGGCCATGTGACGCGTCCTTCCGATCATAGCGGGCCGAAGAGGATCGCCTTTCTCCAGTGCGTCGGTTCCCGGAACAAGGACAACGACTACTGCAGCTCCGTATGCTGCATGTCCGCCATAAAGGAAGCGGTTATTACAAAAGAACATCTCCCTGCCGCGGAGTCCGCCATTTTTTATATGGATATCCGCGCCCAGGGCAAGGATTTCGATCTTTATTACGAGAGGGCAAAGAAGGATTACGGCGTCCGTTTCATCCATTCCCAGGTTTCCCGCATTGCGGAGAGGCCGAAAAACCGGAACCTCGTGATTGTTTACATAGACGGCGAAGGCAAACCGCGGGAAGAGGAGTTTGATCTGGTCGTCCTTGCCGTGGGCATGAAACCAGCGCCGGAGGCCCTCGACCTTGCCGGCATGCTCGGCATCTCTCTTAACGACTACGGTTTCTGCAAAACCGATGGATTTTCCCCCTTAAACACCTCCAGGGACGGCGTTTTCGCCTGCGGCGTCTTTCAAGGACCCAAAGACATCCCCGAAACGGTCGTCCAGGCCGGCGCTGCAGCGGAAGCGGCATCCACTTTCCTCTCCGAGGTGCGGGGAACGCTTACCCGGCAGAAAGAGTACCCGCAGGAACGAGATGTGACGGGAGAAACGCCCCGGATCGGCGTCTTTATATGCCATTGCGGAATCAATATCGGCGGTATTGTCAATGTTCCGGAGGTAAAAGAATATGCCCGCAGGCTGCCGGACGTGGCAGTCGTGGATGAAAATCTCTACACCTGTTCACAGGATACGCAGGAGAAGATCAAGAAGGCCATTGAAGAGCATCATCTGAACCGGGTGGTGGTGGCCTCCTGCTCGCCGCGCACCCACGAACCCCTCTTCCAGGAAACGATCCGGGAAATCGGTCTCAACAAATACCTCTTTGAGATGGCCAATATCCGTGATCAATGTTCCTGGGTGCATATGCAGCTTCCCATAGAGGCTACTGCAAAGGCAAAGGATCTGATCCGGATGGCGGTGGCAAAGGCGCGTCTGCTGCAACCCCTCGAGGAACCGACGCTGGGGATAACAAAAAAGGCCCTCGTCATCGGCGGCGGTCTGGCGGGGATGAAAGCCGCCTTGGGCATGGCGCGTCAGGGATTCGCCAGTGCGCTCGTGGAAAAGGAAAAGGAGCTCGGCGGAAACCTCCGTCATATCTATCATACCCTCGAAGGGAAGGATGTTCAAGAGCTTCTGCGGGATACCGTCCGGGAGGTTTTGTCCACGCCGGAGATCACCGTTTTTACGGATGCAGAGATAAAAAGCGTCGACGGCTATTTGGGCAACTTCCGCAGCGTCATTTCCGCCGCCGGCAGAGACGAGGAATACGAACATGGGGTTGTCATCGTGGCCGTGGGCGCCAGGGAAAGCCAGCCTGCCGAGTATCTCTACGGCAAGGAGAGCCGCGTCGTGACACAGAGCGAGCTTTCGGAACGGCTTGCCCTCCATCCGGAAGAAATCGAAAAATATCAACACGTGGTCATGATCCAGTGCGTGGGCTCACGCAATCCCGATCATCCCAACTGCAGCCGGATCTGTTGTTTGGTGGCCGTAAAAAATGCCCTGAAGCTCAAAGAGCTTTCTCCCCGCACGGCTGTTACAGTCCTCTACCGGGACATCCGCACCTACGGCTTAATGGAACGTTACTATAAACTGGCCCGGGAAAGGGGGGTCCAATTCGTTCCCTACGCAGCGGAGGCAAAACCGGAACTTTCCGTAAACAACGGCAATCTGGAGCTCAAGGTAAGAGACCTCATGATCGGAGAGGAAACGGTCATTGCGCCCGATCTCGTCGTCCTTTCCAGCGCCGTGATTCCCTATGACAATACCCAACTGGCGAAGATGCTGAAGGTTCCCCTGACGGCCGACAAGTTCTTCCTCGAAGCCCATATGAAGCTGCGCCCGGTGGATTTTGCCACGGACGGGATCTTTCTGGCCGGCATGGCCCATTTTCCCAAGACCATCAGCGAGACAATCGCCCAGGCCGGCGCCGCCGTGGCGCGCGCCACTGCCGTCATCGCCAAGGGCTACGTCAGCATCCTTCCCACTATTTCCTGCGTAGATCAGAGCCGGTGTCTCGGTTGCGGCCTCTGCGAATCCCTCTGCCCTTTCAATGCCATCCGCGTTGTGGAGACGGAAAAGGGGAAAAAGTCCGAAACGATCGCCGCTTCCTGCAAGGGGTGCGGCATCTGCAGCGCCAGTTGTCCGCAGCAGGCGGTCACAATCCGCCATTTTACGGACGAGGAATTATTCGCCCAGATAGAGGCATTGGATGAGGGAAAAAGTTTAGCGACTATCCATTGATGAGAGTGAATCGGGTTTAACCATGAGCTTTGAGCCGAAGATCCTTTCCTTCCTTTGCAACTGGTGCGCATACGCAGGCGCTGACCTGGCCGGCATCTCGCGCTTCCAGTACCCCCCGAACACCCGCGTCATTCGGGTGATGTGCTCCGGCAGGGTCGACCCTGCCTTTGTCCCCCGCGCCTTTCTTGCCGGTTTCGACGGGGTGATGATCCTCGGATGTCATCCCGGCGATTGCCATTACTTGAGCGGCAACATCCAGGCGGAAAGAAAGATCACCCTTTTGCGCAAAGTCCTTGCCGATGAGGGCATCGGAGAGAAAAGACTCCTGCTCGACTGGGTTTCCGCCGGTGAAGGACAGCGTTTTGCCGAGCTGATCAGAGGGTTCACGGAACAGATCCGTTCCTTGGGGCCTTTTCCCAAAACGGAAGAGATTGAGGGCAAGTTGCGGGCGATTCGGGCCTCTCTCGAAGGCGAAAAGATCCGCTGGATGGTGGGAAAAGCGCCGGAGCTGATGGAAAAGGAAAATGTTTACGGTGAACGCACGGATCCCGAAAGGGTCAGAGAGGCGCTGGAAACGACCCTTCGCGAGGAGCTGTGCAAGAACCGGATCATGGGATTTCTTGAAGCAGGGACAATGACCGCGAAGGAAATCAGCGACAAGCTCAACCTCTCCCTTAAGGAAACCCTTCCTCATTTGGTTTCTCTGGTGGGGGAGGGGCGGATCGGTTTCGATCCTTCGGAAGAAAGTCATTATCCGCGATATGTAAGAAGCGGATGATGGTGAGTGCCATTTCATCCCCGCCCGTTAGCGGAGGGGAGCTTCTTAAGGAGGGACGGAATTTACTCATGGAGTTATCCGACAGGACGACCAACAAGGATCCGGCCAAACCAGTCGGCGCCGTAATGGTTGTGGGCGGCGGAATCGGAGGGATGCAAGCCTCGCTTGATTTGGCGGAATCGGGGTTTTTTGTCTATCTCATAGACAACTCACCGACCATCGGCGGGGTGATGTCCCAGTTAGACAAGACCTTCCCGACAAACGATTGCGCCATGTGCATCATGTCGCCCAAACTTGTGGGCGCCGGCAGCCATCGGAATATCAGGGTCATTACCCATGCCGAGGTAAAGGAAATCACCGGCCCGCCAGGTTCTTTCGAGGCTGCGGTCGTCCGCCGGCCCCGGTACATTCGCGCCGATAAATGCACGGGCTGCGGCGAGTGCGCCAAGCATTGCCCCGTCACCGCGATCGACAGCTATAACGAAGGAATGAGCAAACGGGCGGCGGTTTATCTCCGCTACCCGCAGGCCATCCCCAAGATCTTTCTCATCGACAGGGACGCCTGCATTGGTTGCGGCCTCTGCGAAAGGGCGTGTCTCGCCGGCGCCGTCGATTATGGAGACAGGGAAATCATAGAGAAGATATCCATAGGCACCGTCATCCTCGCGCCCGGCTTCGAGGTGTTTGCCGCGGAGAGGCGGCCTGAATTCGGCTACGGCGTTTTTCCCAACGTGATGACCAGCCTTGAGTTCGAGCGGATTTTAAGCGCGACCGGCCCCCATCGGAGCCATCTGCTGCGCCCCTCCGATGGCGCTATTCCCGAAAGGATTGCCTTCATCCAATGCGTCGGCTCCCGCGATGTGAAATGCGGCAACGACTATTGTTCGTCCGTCTGCTGCATGTATGCAGTAAAAGAGGCGATCATCGCCAAAGAGCATGTCCCGTTTGTCAAGCCTACTATTTTCAACATGGATATCAGGGCCTACGGAAAGGGATTCGACGCCTATTATGAGCGGGCGAAGGCCGACTATGATGTCCGGTTCGTCAAGAGCATGATCTCCAAGGTCCGGGAAAAACAGGGAACCGGCAATCTCCTCGTCACTTTTTTAAACGAAGAAGGGAAGCCGAGCGAAGAAGAGTTCGATCTTGTCGTTCTTTCCCTGGGGATGACGACTTCGAAGTCCGTCCGGGATATGGCAGCGAGGCTGGGGGTCAATCTGAACCGGTTCGGATTCTGTGAAACGGAAACCTTTACTCCCCTTGCCACCTCGCGGGAAGGGATCTATGTCTGCGGCGCCTTTCAGTCGCCGAAGGACATTCCTGAGACCGTTGCCCAGGCAAGCGGCGCCGCCGCAGCCGCTGCGGAAATGATCGCTTCCGCGAGAGGGACGCTGACGACAAAAAAGGAATACCCGCCGGAAAGCGAGGTGAAACCGGAAGAGGAAGCCAGGATCGGCGTTTTTATCTGCCACTGCGGCATCAACATCGGCGGGGTGGTAAACGTTCCCGCCGTTAAGGAGTACGCAAGCACCCTGCCCAATGTTGTCCATGCGGATGAGAATCTCTACACCTGCTCCCAGGATACGCAGGAAAAGATCAAAAACGCCGTTAAGGAACACGGCTTGAACCGCGTTATCGTGGCTTCCTGCTCTCCCCGGACGCATGAGCCCATGTTCCGCGAGACGATCCGGGAAGCGGGTTTGAACAAGTTTCTCTTCGAGATGGCCAATATCCGCGACCAGTGTTCCTGGGTGCACATGCACAGGAAGGCGGAAGCAACGGAAAAGGCGAAATTGCTCGTCCGTATGGCCGTGGCCAATGCCCGCTTAAACCGATCCCTATCGGAAACGGAAGTGCCCGTCGTGCGGCGCGGTCTTGTTATCGGCGGCGGTGTGGCCGGCATGACCGCGGCTCTCCGTCTTGCCGAACAGGGGTTTGAGGTCTTTCTTGTGGAAAAGGAGGACCGGCTTGGAGGAAATCTCCTTAATCTCCATTATACTATTGAGGGAGGGGATGTGCAGGCCTTTCTCCGGGAGCTGATTGACAGGGTATCCCATTCCTCGATCCATCTCCTGCTCAACAGTCTGGTCGTGGATTTTAGCGGTGTCAGGGGGAATTTTACCACCGGCGTCATGACGGCGCCCGCCATGGTTTATCAGAAGATTCAACACGGCATAGCCATCCTGGCCACCGGCGCCGAGGAGGAGAAACCCGATGGATACCTCTACGGCGAAGATGTGCGTGTTCTGACTCAATTAGAGCTGGAAGACCGTCTCTATAAAGCGGGGGAAGATGCAGCCAACCTGAAAGAGGTGGTGATGATCCAGTGCGTGGGATCGAGGAATGAGAAACACCCCTCGTGCAGCCGCACCTGCTGCGCCACGGCGGTAAAGAATGCCCTGAAGCTGAAAAAGCTCAATCCCGCGATGAACATCCGCATCCTTTACCGCGATGTCCGCACCTACGGTTTTTTAGAGACATACTACACCCAGGCCCGCAGGGAGGGGATCATCTTCGTCCGGTATGATCCCGAAGAGAGTCCCGAGGTAAAAAAAGAAGGAGAAACCCTCCTGCTCTCCTTCGAGGATAAAATATTGAAGGAGAGGATGACGCTGAAGCCCGATCTAATCGTTCTTTCATCGGCATCCATCCCGCGGGAAAACAAGGAGCTGGCCAATTTGTTGAAAGTGCCGCGCACCGCCGAGGGCTTTTTCCTGGAGGCGCACATGAAGCTTCGGCCCGTGGACTTTGCCTCCGACGGAATCTATGTTGCGGGATCAGCCCATGCACCGAAATTGATCAGCGAAAGTATTTCTCAGGCCTATGCCGCCGTGGCGAGGGCCTGCACCATCCTTTCCAAAGAGAATCTTCTGGTGGGCGGCATCGTGGCCGTTGTGGATGGGGAGCGTTGCGCCGCTTGCCTGACCTGTGTCCGCGTATGCCCCTATGAAGTGCCGGTGGTGAATGTGCATGGCGAAGCGGAGATAGACATCATTAAATGCAAGGGATGCGGCACCTGTGCGGCGGAGTGTCCTGCCCGGGCGATCGACCTGATGCATTTTACGACAGGCCAGTTGGAGGCGAAGGTTGGGGCGCTGGTGGGAGGATAAGAAGTGAGGGGTATAGTGTAAGGCGTGAGGCGTAAAAACCTCCTAACTCCTAACTCCTAACTCCTTGGGCGCGGCGTGCCGAGTCCGTAGAAGGTTGAGGTAAAAAAGGTCATGTCAGATAGAGCAGCCCATGGTTTTGAACCGGCGATCATCGCATTTTGTTGTGAGCATTGAGCTTACAGCGCTGCGGACCTGGCAGGTTCGATGAGATTGAGTTATCCCAGCAATGTGAAAGTGGTTAAGCTCCCCTGTACAGGCCGGGTGGATGTCCTGCTGATTCT
Source organism: Syntrophaceae bacterium CG2_30_58_14 (assembly GCA_001873745.1). Taxonomy (GTDB): domain Bacteria; phylum Desulfobacterota; class Syntrophia; order Syntrophales; family UBA5619; genus UBA5619. Next base: position 1,975 of record MNZQ01000194.1, on the reverse strand, counting down.
GCGCGCCTTTGAGAGCGGTGTGGACGGGGTGTATGTGGCCGGATGCATGGAGGGCGAGTGTCACTTCCTGCGCGGCAATCTGCGGGCAAGACGACGGGTCGAATATGTGAAAGGCCTGTTAGAAGAGGTGGGTTTGGGCGGCGGCAGGGTGGAGATGTTCAATATGAGCGCCTCTCAGGGTCAGCTTTTCGCCCAATTTGCGCGGGAGATGACGGAGCGGATCCGGTCGCTTGGCCCGTCGCCTGTGAATAAAAACGTGAAGCGTGAAGCGTGAGGTGTAAAGCGGGGGGAATAACACTTTACGCTTAACGCCTTACGCCTAACGGGTTTGGAGGAAAGAATGATAGTAGGGAATCGTAAGGATTTTAAAGAGATATTGGAGAAGCTTGGTTCCCGCCGGCGGGTATTGGTGTTGGGGTGCAACGAGTGCGTGACCGTTTGCGGCGTCGGGGGGGAGCGCGAAGTGGGCGTTCTAAGTGCGGAGCTGCGCCTATACTGGAAAAAGGAAGGGGAGACCTTTGAAGTCCGGGAGCATACCCTGGAACGCCAGTGTGATTACGAGTATATCGATCAGATCCGCGGGTTTGCGGATGAATATGATGTCATTTTATCCATGGCCTGCGGCGCCGGTGTTCAGTATGTGGCGGAGGCGTATAAGACGAAACTGGTCCTGCCTGCCGTGAACACGACCTTTCTGGGGGTGACCATCGAGCAGGGCGTGTGGAGCGAGCGTTGTCAGGGATGCGGCAACTGCATTTTGGATATGACGGGAGGGATCTGTCCCATAGCCCGCTGTTCAAAGAGTCTGCTGAATGGTCCCTGCGGCGGTTCGTCGGGCGGGAAGTGTGAGATTGACAACGAGACGGATTGCGCCTGGCAGTTGATCGTCGACCGGCTTAAGGAATCCGGTCAGATGGAGCGTTACGAGGAGATCCTGCCTGTAAAAGATTGGCGCACCGGGCGTGAAGGCGGACCGCGCAAAAGGGTGAGGGAGGACTTGAGACTGTGAAGACGAATTCCCGGGTAGAGAAGATATTGGCGGGAGGGGGTTTTGTAGTGACGTCGGAGTGTGGCCCGCCGCGGGGGGCGGATCCTGAGGTGGTCCGCCAGAAGGGTGAACTTCTGCGGGGTGTGGTTGATGCTGTGAACGTGACGGACAATCAGACTGCGGTGGTTAGAATGTCTTCTCTTTCCGCTTGTGCCATATTGAAGGGGATGGGATTGGAGCCCATCCTGCAGATGGTATGCAGGGACCGGAACCGGATTGCGTTGCAGAGCGACATCCTGGGAGCGGCGGCCTTAGGGATAAACAATGTTCTGTGTTTGTCCGGTGATCATCAGAAGTTTGGCGATCATCCGCAGGGGAAGAACGTGTATGATATCGATTCGATTCAGTTGATCCAGACGGTATGCCGGATGCGCGATGAGGGGAGATTCTTGGGGGGCGAGGAGATAAAAGGAAAGCCCTTGATGTTTGTTGGGGCGGCGGCGAACCCCTTTGCGGATCCTTTTGAGATCAGGGCGGCCAGGCTCGGAAAGAAGATGAGGGCGGGCTGTGAGTTTATCCAGACGCAGTGCATCTATAACATGGAGAGATTCAGCCGCTGGATGGAGATGGTATGTGAAAGAGGGTTTCATGAAAAGTGCGCTGTTCTGGCGGGTGTGACTCCCTTTAAGACTGCCGGGATGGCCAACTACATGAAGAAGAATGTTCCCGGGATGGATGTTCCTGATGAGATGATAGCGAGGATGAAGGGCGTACCCAAAGAGAAGCAGGCCGAAGAGGGGATCAAGATCTGCGTGGAGACGATTGAGCGGTTGCGGGAGATTCCGGGAGTGCGCGGCATCCATATCATGGCGATCGAATGGGAGACGAAGGTGGCGGAAATCGTCAAAGCTGCCGGACTCCTCCCCAGACCGGAGATAGAATAAGGCACAGATATCGAACAGATCGGCCTGTCTGCGTTTTTCTAAG
>MNZQ01000162.1:50255-50498 GCA_001873745.1 Syntrophaceae bacterium CG2_30_58_14 | reverse complement strand
GCCCCGCGTTCATCGTGTTGCGTCGCTCCTAAAGCGGTGGATTCTCGGCACCCATCAGGGCGCGGTCAGTCCAGAGCACCTGGATGGTTACCTTGACGAGTTCACGTTCCGGTTTAACCGGCGCACATCGCGCAGTCGAGGCAAGCTATTCTACCGGCTGATGCAGAACGCCATGGCCGTAGCACCTGCGCCCTACAAGAACGTTATCAAGGGCATTCGCGGCCTTGGCCGCCAGAACCACAA
>MNZQ01000162.1:0-50210 GCA_001873745.1 Syntrophaceae bacterium CG2_30_58_14 | reverse complement strand
TACCGCGGGGGGGCTATACGGACTGGCGGATGCCGACGCAGGGTGAGCTGGCGGAGCTTTATAACAGAGGTAAAAGTTATAAAGCACAAAGGAGTTATGATGTCCACTTAACGGAATTGATACAGCTATCTGCTTGTTGCCCCTGGGCATCAGAAAACCGCAAAGATGTTTTCAGCGAGGCTGCCTTCTTCGGTTTCGGTCTTGGCGATCGACGCTGGACTCTCCCGTGGAAATCCGGCGACCTCCGGGCGCTCCCGGTGCGTTCTGGCAAATAGGCACACCATGTCCATCGAAAAAAAATTCGACATTTCCTTTATTTCCGACCTTGCCCTGCGGGAAAAACAGATCCAGCAGAACTACCGCCCTATCATTGCCGTACATAAGTGGTTTGCCCGCCGGCCCGGTACGCTGTTCCGGGGTCTTATCCTTTCAGAATTCAGCGACAAACCTCTTCGGGAAGCCTTCTACGGCTCAAACAATCTGAAAGGCACCGCCATCGCCGATCCCTTCATGGGCGGCACACCGCTCATCGAGGCTAACCGCCTTGGCTGCGATGTGACCGGCTATGACATCAATCCGATGGCCTACTGGATTGTGAGCCGTGAGATCGAGCATCTTGATTTGGGAAAGTACCGAAAATCGGCGGAAAATCTTACCCGTGGCCTGGAAACGCAGATCGGCGCCTTCTACCGCACCCAATGTCTGGAATGCGGCTCCCCGGAGGCTCACGTCAAGTATTTCCTCTGGGTGAAAAAGCAGCCCTGCCGCCATTGCGGTCATGAAATCGACCTGTTTCCCGGCTACCTGCTGGCCGAAAACCGGCGGCATACGGAGAATGTTTTCATCTGCGCCGCCTGCGGCGACTTGAACGGCGTTAAAGACCGAACAAATCCCGATATATGCAAGTCCTGCGGCAGCAAAATATCCCTCGCAGGACCGGCAAAAAGAAACAAATGCGCCTGCCCCCGGTGCGGGAAGGTCAATACCTTTCCCAACCCGGCCGAAGGCCCGCCCAGTCATCGCATGTTCGCCATCGAATATCATTGCCGCCACTGCAAGCCGACGCACCATGGTCGTTTCTTCAAACGGCCCGACGAAAATGACCTGCTCCATTACACCAGGGCTTCCTCTCTGCTTGAACAAATCGGGACAACCCATGTCCCCGACGACAAAATCCTGCCCGGCGACGAAACCGACCGTCTCCTTCGCTGGGGCTACAAGAAATACCGGGAGATGTTCAATAACCGCCAATTGCTGGGTCTGGAACTGAGTTGCCGGGCCCTTGCGGCGGAGCAGGATGAACGGATAAGAAATGCACTCATCACAAATCTTTCGGATCTTTTGCGCTATCAGAACATGCTTTGCCGGTACGACGCGATGGCCCTCAAGTCCCTCGATATCTTCTCCGTCCACGGTTTTCCCGTCGGGCTGATCCAGTGTGAATCCAACCTCCTCGGCATCGCCAACGGCGGCGGCACGAGCGTAGGGAGCGGCGGTTGGTCGAATATCCTGGAGAAATACGTGAAAGCAAAGGCCTACTGCGATCACCCCTTCGAGACCCGCCATGAAGGGAGCAGAAAAATCCTGACATCCATCGCGGATGAATGGATCGGCGACCGGAGAAACAGCGATTTGATCACTGCACCTCGGGGCGTTCATCTCCTCTGCGGGAGCGCGACGAATGCGGATTTGCCCGGCGACAGCCTGGATGGCGTTTTTACCGATCCCCCCTATTTCGGCAACGTCCAGTACGCCGAGCTTATGGATTTCTGTTATGTCTGGGTTCGGAAACTGGTCAGTCCGGAAAACCCGATATTTCAACTTCGTTCCACCCGCAACCCCGACGAATTGACCGGCAACATCACGATGGACCGCGGTCTTGACCACTTTACACATGGATTGTCAGCCGTCTTCCAGAACATGGCCAAAGCCTTGAAGCCGGGAAAGCCGTTGGCCTTCACCTACCATCACAACAAGTTGGAGGCGTATCATCCCGTGATCGTAGCGATTCTGGATGCCGGACTAACCTGCTCCGCTTCACTCCCATGCCCGGCGGAAATGGGCGCATCGATCCATATCAGCGGCACCGGCTCGTCGATCGTGGATACGGTTTTTGTCTGCCGTTCGACCGGAACGATACCGCGCAAATGGCTTGCGGACTCGCCGGAACAGATTGCCGAGCTGGTCCTGGATGATCTGGCTAAACTGAAGATCGGGGGTCTGAAACCGACCCGGGGCGACATCCGCTGTATCATCTACGGCCATTTGGCCCGGCTCGCCGTCTGGCGGCTTCGCGTGACCTGGGACAAGGCGCAGCCGGCGTCGGCAAAACTCGCCGTCGCGGCTGCTGAACTGAGGCAAGGGCATGCACTGAAATGTATCGAAGATCATCTGGCGGAAACGTACCTGAATGCGCCACTACTTCAGCAGTATGATTATGTTCAGGAAAACAGGACTTCATATGGGGGATCCGGTGATGAAATATCCTTTTGAACTGCCTTTTGCCGAAGTTCAGGCGGATCTCGACACGTTCGTGATTGCGGTTTTTTCGTGCCTCGAATCGGAATTTCTCATCATGCCGAAAGGACTCGGTTTCATTGACTACCCTGTTTTCGAACAGGGTTACGAGGCGCTGAAACAAGCCACCAAGGGTTTCACCTTCCTTGAACCCGAATCGCTGCTTCAAAAGACTTCTGAAGCCCCCATCGTGATCCTGGTGTTGCGGACCATGCTGGGCTTCACGCCGCCGGAATGGGCGTATCTCGCCACTCTACAGACAGGCGTTGAAGTCAGCCAGGGCTTTGTCCGCGCCCTTGACCGAAAAATACGTTTATCACCCCTTTCTCCCCTTGCCGACGGGAAAGTCACCGTTGAACGGGTGAAGGCATTGATAGACACGGCTTGCCGGCTGCTGAAAGAAGGAGCGCCCCCGGCTTCACCCGATAAAATCCATCGCCTCGACAAGGCTGATACAAAAATGGGCCTTTCCGGATTACAGACGCTTGCGGGAATGGGCGTTCCTTATGCCATGCTTCTCTATGAGCGTTTTCTTGGGCGACCGTTTGCCGGACACCGCGATTCTGTCAGTGATCTTGTCGGAAACAGCCTTGAGGCAGCCGTTGAGGATGCGTTGAGCAAGCCGGCATCAGTTACCGGAAAACCAAGTGGGCCGAGAGAATACCGGGCTTCGACCAGACGCCCGATTTCATCGTCCCGAGCGAATTCAATCCCCGGATCATCATCGAGGCGAAAATTACGGAGGACGACGGCACGGCCCGTGACAAGGCCACCCGAATCCAGCATCTGTTTGCGCTGAGCATGGCCGGGCAACCACCCGATAAGCCGAAGTACGAGGTAATCGCCTGCATTGCCGGGCGGGGGTTCGGGGTGCGTCGCGAGGACATGAAGAAGATGCTTATCGCAACGAGAGGCAAAGTATTTACTTTACGTAACCTTGACCGCTTGATTGATTGCACCGGACTCCAGCAATACAGAACGAGGTAATCGATCTTCGTTTCTGAAACAGTCCGCTACAACGTATTAATATGACTGAACCCTCATTAACTACACTCGATCACGTCCGCCGGACCGTGAACGGCCGCACGCAGCGGGCGGAGCGCTCCGACATCGGGCAGTTTTTGACGCCGGTTGCGATTGCCCGTTTCATGGCGTCGATGTTTGCGCCAAATCAGTTCGATCATGTCAGGATTCTCGATGCCGGGGCGGGGGCGGGTGTGCTCTTTTCAGCCTATGTGGAGACATTGGCTTCCGAAGGAAGACGGCCCATTTCCATTGAGGTCGTCGCCTATGAAAACGACAGCGATATTTTACCGGAATTGAACCAAACGATGACCCATTGCGAAGCCGCCTGCGGGAAGGTTGGAATCGCCTTTCACGGGGAGGTACGCGGGGAAGATTTTGTCGCCGCCGCCATCGCCCAAACCGCGCTCGTGGGAGTAAACGAAGAAAGGATGATGATTCTATGATACTGGCAGAGAATGAAGAAAGGGCATTGAAACGATTGCGAGATATCCAATTATTGATTTCCGCCTTTATGACCATGAATGAAACAGGGAGGTTGTGATGAAACCATTAAAAAGGATTACGATAAACCCCAAGGTAATGGGAGGAAAACCCTGTATCAGGGGAATGCGGGTGACCGTAGGAACCATCGTCGGTCTGATCGCCTGTGGCAAAACAATAGCGGAAATCCTTGCTGACTATCCTTATCTGGAAAGGGATGATGTCATGGAAGCCCTGTCCTATGCGGCATGGCGATCAGAAGAGCGCGAACTCGATATGGTGACGGGATGAAGTTATTGCTGGACATGAATTTGCCGCCCCGCTGGGTGCAATTCTTGACTGCTGAAGGTTTTGAATGCGTTCATTGGTCCGATGTGGGGGAACCGGCTGCCGAAGACAGTCAGATCTTGGCCTACGCTCAGGAAAATGGTTTCATTGTCTTTACTCATGACCTGGATTTTGGCGCCTTGCTCGCCGGCTCTCGTGCTGCCGGGCCGAGCGTCATTCAAGTTCGCACACAAAATATTGTCCCGGAAGCGATCGGCTCGCTGGTTCTGAGTGCCATTGGGCAATTTGAGAAGGAACTTCTACAAGGCGCCCTCATCACGATTGATCCCTATCGTTCGCGGGCGCGCATTCTCCCTTTCAGGCCATGAGAACCCTCTAAATCCAGCGGTCCGATTTCGACTTGGCCTCGTACTCCTCACGAAGGGCGATCTGCGTCGCTTCGGCGATGTCTTCCACCCGCTTGACCCAGTCCTCAAACTTGATGTCCACGCCGAAGACCCCGACCATCTCGTCTTTCTCGTCGACGATCGGCGATGAGACGGTAATGCAGAGCGCCCCGGTCATCTTGGAGATGTAGAAGTTGGTGACATGGATCTTCCCACTCTGGAGCGGCTTGATGAACCACTCGCGGTCCGACTGGTCCGTCCCGACGCCGTAGTTCTCGTATTTGGCGCGGTCAGCGATATTCGTTATGTTTTTCGTTGTCTTGCGGCCGTTCGTGTCCACGACATAGGCAAACTGGATGGAGGGATTCTCCTCGATGAACTGCTGCATCACCGGCTCCTGAAGCCCCGGCTTCATGGTCTTCATCACCGGGTGCTCGATCACCTGGGTCACGACGGAGACCGCCGCCTGGGCCGCCATGAATTTGATCTTCTCCAGATCCGACAGGAAGAGTTCCGGCATATACTTCCGGACCCATTTCTCCATCTCGTCGTTCGAAATGCCGGTCATTCGGCCCGCGTCGTACAGTTCGGCGATCCACTTGTGAATGCGGGTAACGCCGGGGTGCCGCTTGTCCACCGCATTGTCTCCCGTCAGACCGAGATGGGCATTGATCCAGAAGGCGATGCCGGATTTGCCCGACTTGTCCGTGATCATCGGGATGATCGGGCGCTTGAGGATTTTGGTCGTGTCAAAAATATTGTAGATCTCCTCGCATTTGATCAGGCCGTCCACATGGACGCCGGCCCGCGTCACATTGAAATCGGCGCCGACGAACGGGAAACTGGCCGGGATCCGGACGCCGATCTCATGCTCGAAATAGTTCGCGATATCGGTGATAATGGTCGTATCGATTCCGTTTTGATCCCCGCGGAGGCTGATGTACTCGATGATCAACCCTTCCAGCGGCGGATTGCCCGTTCTCTCGCCAAGGCCGAGCAGCGTCGAGTTGGCGGCGCTGCAACCGTAGAGCCAGGCGGTGGTCGCGTTGATCATCGCCTTGTGAAAATCGTTATGACCATGCCATTCAAGGAGATGACCGGGCACCCCGGCATCCTCGATGAAGGCGCGGACCAGTTTGTCCACGCTTCGGGGCAGGGCGGCGCCGGGATAGGTGACGCCGTATCCCATCGTGTCGCAGAGGCGGATCTTGATGTCGATTCCGCTTTCCTCCCGGAGCTTCATCAGCTCGATCGCTAAAGGGATGCAGAATCCGTAAATGTCCGCCCGGGTGAGATCTTCGAAATGGCAGCGGGGCCGGATTCCGGCACTCAGGATGGATTTGACGACGCCGAGATAATCGTCCAGCGCCTGTCTCCGGTTCTTGTTCAGCTTGAGAAAGATGTGGTAATCGGAGACGGAGGTGAGGATCCCGGTCTCCTTCAGCCCCGCCTGCTTGACCAGCGGAACGTCCTCCGCACTGGCCCGGATCCAGCCGGTAATCTCCGGAAAGGGGAATCCGAGCTCTTGGCACCGCTCCACCGCCTCGCGATCCTTAGGGCTGTAGAGAAAGAACTCCGACTGGCGGATCACCCCGTTCGGCCCGCCCAGTCGGCTCATCAGCGTGTAGAGATCGACGATCTGCTGGACGGTGTAGGGGGGCCTTGCCTGCTGGCCGTCACGGAAGGTGGTGTCGGTGATGAACATCTCCACCGCGGGATTGATCGACATGATCTTGTGGTCGAAATCGATTCGGCATACCTCGTCATACGGGAAGACATCCTTCTGGAGATTCGGCTCCGCAACATCCTTGAGATCGAACTTCCAGAACTGCGTATGCTCGTGATCCAGAACCTTCTTGTCCTTGTTCCATTTTGCCATGGCTTCCGCTCCCCCTCTTCAGCGGATTTGTTTCATGAAATTTACGTCACGATCTTCAGTGAGAGCTCCATGAGTTGCTCCACGCTGACCCGCGACGGCGCCTCCGTCAGCAAGCAGGTGGCCTTCTGGGTCTTGGGGAAGGCGATCACGTCCCGGATCGACTCTGCCCCCGTCATCAGCATGACGAGCCGGTCGAGGCCGAAGGCGATCCCGCCGTGCGGCGGCGTCCCGTATTCCAGCGCGTCCAGCAGGAAGCCGAATTTGCTCCGGGCCTCCTCTTCACCGAGGCCCAGGGCCTTGAAAATCAGCGCCTGAATCTCTCTCCGGTGGATCCGGATGCTGCCGCCGCCGATCTCGGAGCCGTTCAGGACCAGGTCATAGGCCCGGGCATGGACCCTGCCCGGATCTGTCTCGATCAGCGGAACTTCATCGAGGACCGGCGATGTGAAGGGATGGTGCGTCGAGACGAACCGCTTCTCCGTTTCGCTGTACTCGAAGAGCGGAAATTCCGTCACCCAGGTGAAGGCGAGTTCCTTGGGATTGATCAGACCGAGCCTCTTCGCCAGGTGGATCCGGAGGTTTCCCAGGCTGTCGCGAACGATATTGGGCGTGTCGGCGACAAAGAGGATCACCGCCCCTTCGCGGGCCTCCATTCTCTCATTGATTGCCGAAACTTCCGCCGGCGTAAGGAATTTGAATATCGGCGATGTCCAGCCCTCCGGATTGACCCTGGCCCAGGCAAGACCCTTCGCCCCGTATTGGGCGACGAAATCCTTCAGCTCGTCAAGGTCCTTCCGGGAGAGGCCTTTGCCGTCGTCCATCTTGATCGCCCGGATCACGCCGCCTGCGGCCGCGATCTCGGAGAAGAGTTTGAATCCCGATCCTTTCAGGATGTCCGTCAGCTCCCGGAGCTCGAGGCCGAAACGGATGTCGGGGTTGTCTTTCCCGAAGCGGCTGATCGCATCCCGGTAAGAAATCCTCGGGAAGGGGAGGGTGAGCTCCCGGCCGAGACAACTCCGGAAGAGGTGGGCGATCATCCCCTCCATGATCCGGATCACATCCTCTTCGGTGATAAAGGACATTTCCGCGTCGATCTGCGTGAATTCCGGCTGGCGGTCCGCCCGGAGGTCCTCATCGCGGAAGCACTTAACAATCTGAAAATAGCGGTCAAATCCGGAAACCATCAACAACTGCTTGAAGATCTGCGGGGACTGCGGAAGGGCGTAGAACATCCCCGGGTTGACCCGGCTGGGGACCAGATAGTCCCGGGCGCCTTCCGGCGTGCTCTTCGTCAGGAAGGGGGTTTCGATCTCAATAAAGCCCTCGCGGTGAAGGTAATCCCGTGTCGCCGCGGCGACACGGCTCCTCAGGATCAGGTTCTGCTGGATCTCCGGGCGCCGGAGGTCGAGGTAGCGGTATTTGAGGCGAACGTTCTCGGAGATCTCCGCCGTGCCATCCAGCACAAAGGGAGGGGTCTTCGACTCGTTCATGATTTCGAGGTCATTGGCCAGAACCTCGATCTCGCCGGTTCTAAGCTCGGGATTCTCCATCCCTGCCGGTCGGCGGCGGACCCGCCCCTGGATCGCGATGACGAATTCGCTCCGGATCCGCCCGGCCTCTTCGTGACAGACCGCGTTCACATCCGGGTTGAAGACGATCTGGACGATTCCCTCCCGGTCCCTAAGGTCGATGAAAACAACGCCGCCGTGATCACGCCATCGATGGGCCCAGCCCATCAGAATAACTTCCTTACCGTCATCCGCTGCGTTCAGATCCCCGCAGTAATGGGTCCTTTTTCGGATCGTCAAAAAATCGGACAAAATGGTTGCCTCGCTAATTCGGTAATGGTTTCTTTTAGACGGTCCAGGCCGACCTCCGTCTGGGTGCTCGAAAGCATGTTTCGGAGCAGGGCCTTGTTCTCGGCGATCTCCCGTTCGCCAAGAATCAGCGTATAGGCGGCATTCAACTTGTCCGCCCGTTTCATTTGGCTCTTGAGACTTCGGCCGGCATGGTCCATCTCCACACGGATTCCCTTCATCCGCAGACCGTTGCAGAGAAAAAAGGCCTTTTCCAGGGCCGCTTCGCCGAGGGCTGCGATGAAGAGGAGGGGGCCTTGGAGAAGGGCGGCCGCATCGGCTTCCGGGATCATCGCGGCCAGCCTCTCAAAACCGATAGCAAAGCCGATGCCGGAAATATCGGGGCCGCCGAGATCCCGGACGAGATGGTCGTAACGTCCGCCCCCGACGACGGCATTCTGGGCGCCCAGAAATTCGGTGGTCACCTCGAAGGTGGTCCGGGTGTAGTAGTCGAGCCCCCTTACCATTTTTGCATTCAGTTGAAAGGGGAGATCGAAGAGGCTGAGCGACGCCTGGACCTTCTCGAAGTGCTCCCGGCATCCGGCGCAGAGAAAGTCGGGCAGAAGCGGGGCCTCAGAGATGATCGCGGCGCAGGTTTCCACCTTGCAGTCGAACACGCGGAGCGGATTGGTTCCGATCCTCCGGCGGCAGTCTCCGCAGAGCTCCCCTTCCCGGCCGCGCAGAAACGAGAGGATCGCCTCGCGGAAGGCGGGCCGGCAAGCGGCGCAGCCGAGGGAATTGATCTCCAGATTCAGCTTCCGCAGCCCGAGTTTGTCGAGAAAGTGGAGAAGCATCAGGATCAGCTCCGCATCGGTGCGCGGGTCATCCGGACCGAGGATCTCGGTGTCGATCTGATGGAACTGCCGGTAACGCCCCTTCTGCGGCCTCTCGCGCCGGAACATGGGGCCGATGGTGTAGAGCTTCGTAACCGTTTCAACGGCATGGAGGCTGTGTTCCAGGTAGGCGCGGATGACGGAGGCCGTTGCCTCCGGCCGGAGCGTCAGGGATTCCTCGCCGCGGTCGAGGAAGGTGTACATCTCTTTTTCAACGATATCGGTGGATTCCCCGATTCCACGGCAGAAGAGCTCCGTCTTTTCGATGAGCGGAATGCGGATCTCCCGGAACCCGAAGGCGCCAAAGACCTGATGGGCCGTCGCTTCGATATGACGCCACTTGTCCGTCTCCGGAGGAAGGATATCCTTGAAACCGCGGACGGCGGTGATGATCTCCATCGTTTAAAAACCTCTCCCGATCTTCTGAATTTAAGGCCGATTCTGATAGCATAACGACGCGATAAACGCAACAGGAATGACGAGAAATCATCCGGAACCTAATAATCGTTTCTGCGACCTTTTTTTGTGCGCGATCAGGGATTTCCGGGGTTGAAAACGTCGACGGCGAGTTTTTGGCCATCCGTGGTGATGGTGACGGCGCCGTTGCGATCCGTCCGGTAGAGCTGCGCCTTGACCGTTTCGTACCGCCGGAGGACATCCGGGTGGGGGAAACCGAAGACGTTTTCCGCACCGCAACTGACCACGGCGATCTGTGGTTTTACCTTTTCAATAAAGGGGATGCTGCTGGAACGGTAGCTCCCGTGATGTGGGATGAAAATCACATCGCTCTGCAGATCGACCCCGGCATGAATTAGACGATTCTCGACGCCCGCCGAGATATCCGCCGGCAGCAGAAAACGGCGCCCGGCGAAGGAGAGTTTCATGGCGAGGGAACGGTCGTTGGTTGTATCAAAAAGCCGGGCGGCGGACTTTGCGGCAATGGGCGGAGTGGCAAGGGGGGCCATCTTTCCCGTATCGTCGCCACCGGACCGAATGGCTGAAAGGGCCCTCTTCGCCGTATCATCGTCATCGGGCCGAATGGCAGGGGCATCCGGCACTTCCTTCTGGATTGCACTTCCCTCCGGATTCAGAAAATGGATTCCAACCCCGGAAACGTCTATCGCCGGCGTCCTCTCCGACAGGGTCCACAGAACAATCCCTTTTTCCCGGATGATCCGCCGGAAGGAAAGGTAAAGCTCCGTGTCCGACGTCTCGCCATTGGTCCACACCTCCCGGACGTGAAAGTTCTCCAGGATGAACAGGAGCCCCTGCAGGTGGTCCGGATGGGGATGGGTCAGGACCACCGTATCGATCCGTGAGATCCGCTCATGCCAGAGGTATGGGGCCAGCACAAATTTCCCCAGATCGAAGCTGTCGTCGAAGAAACCGCCGCCATCGACCAGCATCTTTTTCCCGCCGGGAAGCCGGATCAGGATGCTGTTTCCCTGACCGACATCTACGGCGGTCAGGGAAAGGCGTCCCTGCTGAATCCCCCGGAGATAAAGATGGACGCCGTCGATGGTGAAAAAAAGGGCAAGGATGACCGGAACCGCCTTCATCAGCAGGGGCATTTTCAGAGCGGTTTTGGAGTTCCGGCGCGTTGCGAACCATTTCAACAGCAGACCGCCCCAGATCAGCAGAAGATAAAAGGCGCCGATTTCCGGCAAGGTGGGCGTCGAAACATAAACAGAGGCCCAGGGCAGGGCCGCCAGACGGTCAACGAAGAAAAGAGAAATTTGCACGAGAATTTCAGACAGTCGGATGACCCCGTCGGCCAGTGTGGTCGAGAGCGGCACGGCCAGGATGATGGCCAGACAAACCGGGATCGCCACAACGCCGAGGATGGGAACACAGACGAGGTTTGCCACAAGGGTAATCAGCGAAAATCGGTTGAAGTAGAGGAGAATCAGCGGCAGTGTTCCCAGCGTAGCGCAGAGCGAGGCGAGGAAGAAGATCACGATGCCCCGCAAAGCTTTATGAATCTGTTGGAGAGTCCATTCCCGCGTCCGACCGGCAGCCACTCTCGGTGGAGGGGAAGTCATGAGGGCGAGCCACTTCGGCATGAAAAAGATCAGCGCTGCCACCGCGGCAAAGGAGAGCTGAAAAGAGATGTCGAAGAGCGAATAGGGGGTGATGATCAGGATCAGAAAAGCGGCCAGGGCAAGGGTGTTGTAAAGATCGCCTTCACGGTTGAGGAGAATGGCGCACAGAAAGACCGCGACCATGATCGAGGCCCGGACAACCGAAATGCCCGCTCCGGCAATAAATGTGTAGAGGACGACGACGAAGATTGCAAAATACATCGAGAGCTTGGCCACATTCCAGTTCAGCAGCAGGTATTCCGTTTTCAGGCACAAACGCGCCAGAAAAAGGGCAAATACCGCAACCATGCCGATATTGAACCCCGAGATGGCGATGATGTGCGTAGTACCCGTCCGATTAAACTTTTCCATGACCTCTTTCGGGATCGCCTTCTGATCGCCGAGGATCATCGCCTGAATGATCGCCCCCTCCGTTCCCGGCGCCTTTTCCATAATGGCATTGCGGATCAGATCGCGAAAATGCTCCAGCCACGTCCGGAGGGGATGGCCTCGTTCCCGGCGCAAAACGACAAATCCGGTGGCGTCTTTGATGAACCCCCTCACCAGAATTCCACGGAAACGGAGATATTTTTCGTAATCGAAACCGCCGGGGTTCTGAAAATTCCTGGGGATTCTCAACCGGGTATGGAAACGGATGAAATCCCCGTAGCGGAAAGGGTAGGGCTCACGGATGTTCAAAAGCACACGTCCCGAAACCGGAAGAGAACTTCCGTCACGCCGAATCGAGGAGACGGAAACCACCAGCTCGGTTTTCTCAGGTGATACTTGAGGGTTCTCGCAGATCATCCCTTCGACACTGAGCTTTTTATCGCTGACAAAACGCAGGATATGGTTTTCCGCAATCGGGGGATCAAGGTAGAGATTCATCGCGAGGATGCCGAGAAGAAAGATGGAGAGGAGCAGCAGGAAATAGAAATGGATCGGTTTGCGCTTGCTCCATATCCGGGACAGCAGGGTCAGGGTCAGCGCAATCAGCAGCGAGAGCTGAACGGGAAGGTCGGAAATCCGGAAAAGGTTTCCGCAGGAGATGCCCGCCATGAGTGCCGCAGTTAGAGGGAGAAAGGGTCTGGTCATCGCTGTAAACCTTTATCCGAGAACAGGTTTTTAAGGAAGGTCGGCGATGGAGCAAAACTTAAGAGGCCGTGGGATGCGATCATAGAAAGAAAGTGATCGCTTGTCAATAGAAAGGTCATGCTGAACGGTGTTGACTTTTTCCCGGACTGAAAGTAGCCTGTCGGCGACTTTGCTGTGGCGCTTTCAACTTATCTCAAAACGAAAAGAGAGTCCCCATGACTCCAAAACCGCCTTTGCCCGATAACAGGTCATCCCGACTCCGCTGGCTGATGCTTTCGAGGGTGGCCATCGTCACCTTCCTGCTCGGAATTGCGACCTTCGTCGAGGTCAAAGGCATGGGGACCCTGTCGGCGATCTCCGCGTCCACCCTTTTCAAGACGATTCTGCTGACCTATATTCTTTCGATTGTCTATCTTTCGCTTCTCAAATATATCCGGAATCTTCCGTTGAACATCTATATTCAAAGCCTGTGCGACGTCATTCTGATCACGGCGATGGTTTACGGCACGGGAGGCATCCACAGCATCTATTCCGTCTTCTATCCGCTGGTCATCATCTACGCCGTTCTCTTTCTCGGGAGGCGGGGCGGTCTGGTGATCGCCTCTGCGGCCGGGATTTTTTACGGCCTCTTTGCCGATCTGGAATTTTACGGGGTTATCTATCCCATTTTCTCGATCCCCATTCCGGATGACCGGTTGAATGCAGGCTATGTCTTCACCCGGATCATCACCCATATCCTCTCCTTTTACTTCATCGCCGTTCTGACCAGTTTTGTCGCCGAGCAGGAGAAAAGGACCCGAACCCTCCTTGCCGAGAAACAGAGCGCCTTCGATCAGCTCGATATTCTGCACCGGAGCATCATCGAATCGGTGGACACCGGTATCCTGAGCATCAATCCGGAGGGGCGGATCAAGTCGTTCAACCCGGCAGCCGCAGAGATTACCGGTCTTTCTTTCCACGACGTTGAAAATCGTACCCTGGCCGAGGTCTTCCCGGATTTTCCCCCTTTTCTGAAAGGGCGGAAATCGAATGCGTCCAAATCGGTCGCAAAAACCCGTTTTGAAACCACATTTCGTACAGTTGACGGTCGGAGCCTGATTCTCGGCGGCGCCCTGTCGCCCCTCCACGATCCCCAGGGATTTGCGATCGGAGAGATCATCATCTTTCAAAATTTAACGGAAATCAACGAAATGAGGGAATCTCTGGAAAAGAGCCGCCGCCTCGCCTTCATCGGCGGCATGGCCGCCGGCCTTGCGCATGAGATCCGGAATCCGCTCGCCTCCATCAGTGGTTCGATACAAATGCTCAAACAGGACATTCCTCCGACGGAAACCAACCAGAAGCTGATGCAGATCATCCTCCGCGGGAAAGATCAGTTGGAGAGTTTTCTGAAGGATTTTCTTTTGATGGCAAGACCGGCGCCCGGGGTTTGCGAGGAGATCGACGTCAGGGGCGCGATCCGGGATGTTCTCGATTCCCTGCGCTGCGTCCCCGACTGGCCTGAACCCCTCCGGATCGACCTTATCCTGCCGGAGGGTCCTTTGGGGATTCAAGCGAACAAGACCGAAATCCGACAGGTTTTCTGGAATCTGATCCTCAACGCGGTTCAAGCCATGCCGGAGGGGGGTGACCTGACGGTTGAAGCCCGTGCTGCCCGGAATGATGGGAGAGCCGGCGTGGAAATTAGAATCAGCGACACAGGATGCGGTATCAAAAATGAGGATCTTCGAAAGATATTCGAGCCTTTCTATACGACGCGGGATGTAGGGACGGGGCTGGGCCTGGCGGTGGTCAGCCGGATACTGGAAGGCTACCGGGGGAGTATCGATATTCAATCGGAAGCGGGCAGCGGTACGACCTGCAGGATATGGTTTCCCGCACAGATTCTCACCGCGGAAGGGAACCGGACCATTTCATGAGATGGGAGGGAAATGATGGCCAAGATCCTTGTGGTGGACGATGACCAAGGAATGCGCGAATTTCTGGAGATCATGATGACCCGTGAAGGCTACCGGGTTGTCACGGCCAGCGATGCCGGCAAGGCCCTCGCCCGGTGCCGGAAAGAGACCTTCGATCTGGTCATTACGGACCTGAAGATGCCGAAGATGGACGGGATCGCGTTTCTCAAGGAGGTCAAGCAGCTTTCCCCGGAAACAATGGTCATCCTCATCACGGCCTACGCGTCCGGAGGGACGGCCGTCAACGCGATGAAGGAAGGGGCCTATGACTACATCGAAAAGGATTTCGCGATCGAGGACTTGAAGAGAATCGTTCGAGATGCGCTGGCCAAGAAAGGGGTGAACCGGGACGATGCCCTCTTTCTCAAGGAGGGGGGAGAGGCGGTACGCTTTGGAAACATGATCGGCAGCAGCCCTGAGATGCTAAAGGTCTATGCAACGATCAAGAAGGTTGCGGACACGCCCGCCAACGTCCTGATCCTTGGAGAGAGTGGTACGGGCAAGGAGCTCGTCGCCAGATCCATTCACGAGAACAGCTCCCGCCGGAAGATGCCTTTTCTGGTCATCAATTGCGGAGGAATTTCGGAGAACCTTCTGGAAAGCGAGCTCTTCGGCTACATCAAGGGGGCCTTTACCGGGGCCTATACGGACAAGGGCGGGCTTTTCAAGGCAGCCCGGGGGGGAACCATTTTTCTGGATGAGATTGCCGAGTTGCCTCCGCCTCTTCAAGTCAAGCTTCTGAGGGTTGTCCAGGAAAAAACATTTCGTCGCATCGGTGGCGCCAAAGATATCCAGGTCGATGTCCGCATCATCTCCGCCACCCATCAGAATCTCGCGGATAACGTGAAAACCGGGACATTCCGGGAAGATCTCTATTACAGACTCAACGTCATCCCGCTCCAACTCCCTCCCCTCCGGGAGAGGAAGGAGGACATCCCGATTCTGACGAAACATTTCATTGAGAAATATTCGCGTGAATTCGGAAAGGAGATCATAACGATATCCGCCTATGCGCTGGAGCTGCTGATGGAGTATCCTTTCCCCGGCAATATTCGCGAGTTACAAAACATCATCGAACGGAGCGTTGCGCTGGAGACCTCGAATATCATCCTTCCTGAGAATCTCATCCTCTCGAAGGAGATCAGCGGGGAAGAGGAAAAGACGATCCCGGCTCTGTCGGATGATGGACTCAATCTCAATGGTGAACTGGCGATTTTCGAAAAGCGGCTGATCGAAAAGGCGTTGGAAAAGGCCAGCGGTTCAAAATCCCGCGCTGCTGAACTGCTCAAAATCAGTTACGATTCTCTTCATTACCGCAGTGAGAAACTGGGGATTCATTAATCAGGACTGTTCTCCCTTTTTTTGAGAAACGGATTCCGGAACCGATCTATTTGCTTGCGCGTCGGCCAGGTCTGACTTGACACCGCACGATTCAGGCCGTATAGTACCCAACGTTTCTCGAATCGATGACCGGGAGAATCTATGCTGGCAAAGAGAATCCCGCATTCCAAGACGAGAACAGGGGGAGGGCTTTGGATAACCTGAGGGTCAACTGTATGGTAATCGACGCGCCTACCGCGGAACAGAGCCGGCTGATCGCGGGGCTTTACCGCGCACAGGGATGGCGACAGGCGTGCGATGACGACAGTCCGCGATGGATTCGGAAGCTGGTCGCGGGAAGTCACTGTTTCGTCGTCGCGCTGGAAGGAGAGAAGATCGTGGGAATGGGAAGGGCGATCAGCGATGGCATCAGCGACGCCTACATCCAGGATCTGACCGTCCGCAGCGATCGCCGGCATCAGGGCATCGGCGGCAAAATCCTCCGGACCATCCTGGAGCGTCTCCATGCCGACGGCCTGCGCTGGATCGGGCTCATTGCGGAACCCGGTTCAGCAAACCTTTATCGCCAAGCCGGTTTCCGGGAGATGCCCGCCGCCGTTCCGATGCTGATGATCCGTGAATCATGAACTTTAAACCGGTTGCAGTCGAAGATTATTGGATCCTGAAGCCGTTCTTTGCCGGACATCCTTACAGTCTCTGCGTCTATTCTCCGGCCTCCCTTATCGCCTGGAGCTACCGTTCATTCAAGGCCTATTACGCCGTGGAAGAGGGAAAACTCTTCATCGCCGGTGAAATGGAAGATGGGGACACGATGGGGCATCGTGTCCCCAATCGCCATCTCATCCTTCCCCTTGCGCAAGAACGGCTCTCTTCGCCGGCAGAGCTGCATCGGTATGCCGAAAGGATGGGTTTCGAACGGTACTGGTGCGTCCCCGCGGATTACATGGAGACGCTGGATCGTTCGGAATTAGAGGCCCTCTTTGACCTAAAAGAGCAGCAGGGATACGAGGATTACATCTATCTGACGGAGGATCTGATTCATCTCAGAGGAAACAAATATTCAAAAAAACGTAACCTTATCAATCAGTTCACAAGGGAATATCTGAGAAAGGACCGCGTGGCGGTGGAAGAGATCCATTCGCCGGACGTAGCGGAATGTCTCCAATTTCTTGACATCTGGTGCGAGCAGCGCGACTGTGACGCCGATCCGGAAAGCGATTTGGCCTGCGAAAAGAATGCGGTGATCACAACGCTCGAGAACATGGAGCGTCTTGAATGGAAGGGTCTCCTGATCCGTGTGGACGGTCGGGTGTCCGCTTTTGGAATCGGGACGCGATTGAACGAGACGACCGCCACACTCAATTTCGAAAAGGCCGATTCCGAAATCAAGGGCCTGTATCAGTTTCTCGACAATGAATGCGCCAAAAGGCTTTTCCGCGAGTTTCGCTATGTCAACAAGGAGAGCGACATGAACCTGCCCCATCTGGCTGAATCCAAACAGTCCTACAACCCCGTCCTCCGCATCAAGTCCTATGCCCTGACCCTCCGCTAAGACGTTGGGGACACGATTCGGATCGTGTCCCCATTCGGCTGAACGGCCACATCCCTCATCTTGAGCTGGATATCCGCGTTGCCGTTCCAGGTATTGATTTGCGGTGTGAACACGATATCCAGGACCGCCGCGGAGAGTTCCGGAAGGTATTGTCCGCTGCTGAACCAGATGGAGTTCCGGGATACGCCGTCATGGCTGACGCGCATCTTCAGATGGTTGTTCCCGACAATCGACGGGGAGGCCACGCTGACATTCCGGACGCAGAAGACCGGCTCCGGGTTCCGGCTTCCGAAGGGGGCCAGTTGCTCGATCTGGGAGAGAAGCTCATGCGTGATGTCCATCAGACTGCACTGCGCATCGATGGTTGTTAAGACCGCAAAATCGGGTTCCGGGCCATTTTCACGGACGATCTCGCGGAGCAGTTTTGAAAAAGGAGCGATATCCTCTTCACGGATCGAAATGCCCGCGGCGTAGTGGTGGCCGCCGTAGGAGAGAAGATGCGCCTGACAGCGTTTCAGCCCCTCGAAAATATTGAAATCGGCGACGCTGCGTCCCGATCCCTTTCCGACCCCGTCCTTCAGACTGATCAGAATGGCCGGCCTGCCGAAGCGATCGACGAGCCTGGAGGCGACGATGCCGAGGATGCCCGGGTGCCAATGGGGCGAAGCGAAGACGAGCGGTCCGCTCTCCCCGACCGCAATCCCTTTTTCGACCTTTTCCAGAATCTCCTTGAAGATCACCTTCTCCATCGCCTGGCGCTTCCGGTTGAAACCGTCCAGTTTTCGGGCAAGCCCTTCGGCCTGATCCAGATTCTCGGAGAGCAGGAGCTCTACGGCCTCGGCGGCCGAGGCGATCCGTCCCGCCGCATTGATTCTGGGAATCAGCGTAAAGGATGCCTTGCTCGAATCGATCACCTGATGCTCCAACCCGGACACCTGTTTCAAGGCGCGCAAACCGATTCTTCTCTCCTCCGATATCAGATCGAGGCCGATTTTGACGAATATCCGGTTTTCGTCAATGAGCGGCACGATGTCGCCGATCGTTCCGAGAGCCACAAGATCGAGATATTCCCGCAGGTTGGGATAGGAATCGTTCCGCCAGAACCCTTCCCGGCGCAGCGCGCCGCGCATCGCGATCAGAAAGTTGAAGACGATGCCGACGGCGGCCAGATGCTTGAACGGGAAGCGGCAATCCGCCCGCTTCGGATTGACCGCCGCCGCCGCCGCGGGGAGGGTGTCGGAAAGTTCATGATGATCCAGGATAATCGTGTCCATCCCTAATTGCCGTGCATACGCAACCGCGTCATGATCCGAGATGCCGCAATCGACGGTAACGATCAGGCCGATCCCCTGGGAGCGGAACCGTTCGACCGCACCCCGGTTTAGACCATAGCCCTCCGTGATCCGGTCGGGGATATGGTAGGTCGCTCCGGGATAAATCCCTCGGAGAAAATGGATCAGGACGACGACGGAGGTAATTCCATCGGCATCGTAATCCCCATAGACGACCACTTTTTCGTTCCGGTAAACGGCGAGGATGAGGCGGTCAACCGCCTCTTTCATATCCTGCATCAGAAAGGGATTGTGCAGGTCCTGAAGGGAAGGGGAGAGGTAGCGGCGGACGACATCCGGATCGCAGATTTCACGGCTCATCATGATTCGGGAGATGATCGGGCTGATCCCTAACTCCCGGACCAGCAGCTCCTCGATATCCTGGTTTCCCTCCCGCAAGCGCCAGCGGGTCGTCGGGAGTCTTCCTGCGGACATCATTGCTTCCCATCGCCTCTCGTGATTGCCCCTGACCTTTGTCTCTCCAGGCCGTCCAAATTGTGGTGATCATATCAAGGTGATCCCGCTTGTCAAGGATAGAAATCCGGACCGTCGCCCAGCGGTAAGATCCAATCACAAGGGCCGGAGCGGCAGTAGCCGCTCCGGCCCGTAAGGTTTTCATGATTTTCCCGAGTTTAGACGGCCTTTTTGAGAAAGCCTGAACGGATGCAACGGGTACAGGCCTTGACCCGCTTTACCTCTCCCGTCTTGCCATCGACACACCGGATCTTCTGAAGGTTGGGGCGCCAGATCTTCACACTCTTGTTGTTCGCATGGCTGACCTTATGGCCCTTTACCGGTTTCTTGCCACATATCTCACAGATTCTCGACATATCCAAGCTCCTCTCTGAAATGTTGCCGGTTTCTAAATCAAATCGGGCTGAATTGCAAGCTTTTTTTAATCATTTTTCATGGAAGGGGGTTGCCCCGTGGCTTCGAGAACCCTCATCCAGACGTTTCCGCCCGGATCGACCATCGTCCCCGAACGGATCACTTTGAGAGGGATATGGACATATTCGTCCTTCATCAGACCGACGAGCATGCCGGTTTTGCCGGCCATTCCGGCGTGAACCGCGTATTGCCCGAGGGCGCCGCAGTACATGCTGTCGCTGGCGTTTGCCGGAACGCTGCGAATCATATAGCTGGGATCGATGTATTTCAGGTTGATCTCCATGCCGATTTTATGGCAATACTCTTCAATTCTCGCCTTCAGGAAGATCCCGATATCGAGCAGGCGGGGATTCCCCGAGGCATCCGTCTCCGGGAGCTGACCCTCCTGACGGATGTGCTCCTGACCCGCCCCCTCGGCCACCAGGATCACGCAGTGTGAACGCTCCCGCAGACGCTTCTCGACGGCCTTGAGAAAACCCTTCTCCCCCTCCAGATCAAAGGGAACCTCGGGGATCAGGACGAAATTGACATCGGCCTGCGCCAGGGCGGCGCCGGCGGCAATATGGCCCGACTGGCGTCCCATGATCTTGACCAGGCCGATCCCGTTGGGGGCGCCCTTGGCCTCGACATGGGCGCATTGAATCGCCTTGACCGATTCGGAGATCGCCGTATCGAAGCCGAAGGTCTTCTGAATCAGGTTGAGGTCGTTGTCGATGGTCTTCGGAACGCCGATCACGCCGATATTGAGACCCCGGCGCGTGATCTCTTCGGTGATGCATTCGGTCGCCCTCATCGTGCCGTCTCCCCCTACACAGAACAGGAGATCCGCATTCATCCGTTTGAGGGCGTCCGTCATCTCACCGATATCCTGGCGTCCACGGGACGAGGAGAGGATCGACCCTCCAAGGGTATGGATGTCCTTGACCACCTCCGGCGTTAACTCCACGGTGGGATGGCGGAATTTTGGGATCAGGCCCCGAAAGCCATACCGGATGCCGATGGTATTCCGTACGCCATAGCGGTGATAGAGCTCCATTACGAGCGATCGGACCACATCGTTGATTCCGGGACAGAGGCCGCCGCAGGTGACAATGGCGGCCTTGGTCTTGGAGGGATCGAAAAAGATCTTCTCGCGCGGTCCCGCCACCTCGATGGAAGGGGGTTCCCTCTCCGGAGATATCAAACACACATTTTGATCGAGATAGATATTGAAGAGGATCTTTTTGAGATCCGGCGTAAAATAGCTGACGTTTATGGGGGATGGGATGGTGCACGCCCCCAGGCTCTGAATGGTAAAATCATAAGGAATTTCTTTATTCATGGTGTTGAACCTCTCTTCCTGCCCTCAAGGCGGCATCGATCCCGGCGATGATTTCTCCCTCGAAACCAAGACCTGCTCTCAAAATGGCGCCGGTCAGCAGCACATTCGGAATCCGGGTTCCGGGCGATAGGGTCTTCGTCCCCCAAAAAGGCCGCTTGGGGGTCCGGTATTTCCGGTTGGCCATTTCCTGATAACGGCGCGAGATGGCAATGGACTTATCAACATGGAGATAATCGATATTCTCCCGCAGAAAGGGCAGAAATCCCTCCAGGGAATCGATGATGTTCGTCGCCGCTTCTTTCAGTTCCTGATCGCTGAGCCGCAGCGGCGAATCGGCCAGAAAAACCGTGGCCGTGATCGCCCTCCGGCCATCGGGCGCCCGCTCCGTTTCCCCCGGAAGGCTTGTTTCGAGGAAGACGAGGTCGCGATCCGTCACGACACCGTTTCCACCCCGGACCACAACGGCATACGTTGCCATTTTTTCAGGAAGTCCCTCCGCGCGAACGCCCATATGAAGGTAAAAGGGATACCCCGCAGGCCGGATGGAATCAAAAAAACGGAACCCGCGGAAAAAGCTCTTGCGCTCCGGAAGCAGCAGATCCCGTTTCTCCCACAGCGCGCTGATGATAAGCTTCCTGCCGCGCAGGGTTGAGGACGACCCTGCCATTTCCAGATCGACAATGACTTCCGGCTTTGTCTCGATGCGAATGACCGAACACCCCTCGCAGAGGATGCCGCCGTGGTCGGTAAAAGCGCGACGCAGCCGGGAGATCCATGCGTTCATCCCCCCATGCGGATAGAAAAGACCCCGCGAGGGGAGGGAAAGGAGATAGGCCGCGGAGAGAGGAAGCCGATCGTCATCCAGGGTCAGGTGGGAGAGAAACTTCAGTTGGGCTTGAATGATTCTGCGGAAGGCCATCGCCTTGCCACCCTCCGGGAGGACCAGGGAAGAATGCGCTGCGAGTTCTGCCGGGAAGCGGGCCAGACGGCGCAGGAACATTTTACCATCAACGGTGCCGCCGGCCGCGTCCTCCGCGAGCCGACGCTCGATCAGGCGCGCGGCTTTCGCGACGGCCCGATAGAAACGGTGGATCTCCCGTTTCTGATCGGGAAATTCACGGATCAGGTCGCCGGTCAACTGCTCCTGATTCGGAAACAGGTCCACCCGGTGGCCGGGGAGGATCACCTGAAACGCCGGATTCCGCGGCGATGGGTCGGGTTCGTCGGCAATGGGCGATGAAAGGTTGTGGAAAAAACGGGAACCCGGTTGTTGATCCGCAAGCCCCGAAAGGGGGCGCGGGTCGAACGGAAAAAGGTATCCCCCCTCCTGATGCGCCATCTCGGGATCCCCTTCCATGATGAGAGCCGTCTCCCGCCCCTGGCGAATGGACGTCACGGCGGCTGTCAGGGAACTCAAATCCCGACCTATGATGAGCGTATCGTACATACCTGGACCTATATGGGTGGGGAATAAAAAAGCGCCGCATGGGGACATGGTGCGGCATCGTGTCCCCGCCATGATGCCGCATCGTGTCCCCAAAAACTAATCAAAGGTCGTAGGCGGATTGTGCAGCGCCTTTTCCGTTGCCGCACAGACGTTCCGGATCCGGACCCGGCGGCCCGCGATCTCGATTCTCTCTTCCGCGTAGTACTGTATGGCCTGGGGATAAATTCGGTGTTCTTCCTTCAAGATCCTTGCAGCGAGGCTTTCGACGTCATCCTCATCGTACACCGGAACAACCGCCTGGATGATGATCGGCCCCGAATCGACCCCTTCGTCCGCAAAATGAACGGTGCACCCTGAAAATCGGACACCGTAATCCACGGCCTTCTGCTGGACGTGGTTTCCCGGGAAAGAGGGGAGCAGCGCCGGGTGGATGTTCATGATTCGGAGCGGAAAGGCCCGAAAAAATTCCGGAGAGAGAATCCGCATGAAACCAGCCATGACGACCAACTCCACCCCGGCGGCATTCAGGATCTCAATCATCCTGCCGTCAAAGAGCTCCCGGGAGGCGAACGCGCGATGGTCAACCACGCGCGCCGGGATGCGGTGTTTTCGGCATCGTTCCAGGGCGTAGGCGTCGGCGTTGTTGCAGAGGACAATGCGGATTTCCGCATCCAGCCTTCCGGCCTCGATATGATCGATCAGAGACTGAAGATTGGAACCGCTTCCCGAAACGAGAACGCCGACCGGAATTTTTTTTGTCATGACCGTTGCCCGTCTGCACTGCAAATGCCGCTTTGGGTTTCCAACCGCAGCCTTGTTGCTATATGAAGGAGACCGTCGGCTGATCGTTTTCCCTCTTTTCAATCGTCCCCAAGGCATACGCCTTCTCGCCCAACTTCTCCAACCGTTCCATGATCTCCGCCTGATCCTTTTCCGCCACGATGATGATCATGCCGATCCCCATGTTGAACACCCGGAGCATCTCGCATTCATCGACGTTTCCCACCCTTTGGATCAGATCGAAAATGGGCAGAATGGCCCAACTTCCCCTCCGGATAACGGCCCTGCACGGACCGGGTACAATCCGGGGAATGTTGTCGATAAAGCCGCCGCCGGTGATATGAACGATTCCGCGGATGTTGAAGTTCTTGATGAGATTCAGGATCGATTTGACGTAAATCCGCGTGGGTTTGAGCAGTTCGAGACCCAGAACCTCATCGAATCCATCGACCTTATCTTCGGGATGGAGTTTTCCCTGCTCTAAAAGAACCCGCCGGGCCAAAGAAAAACCGTTGCTGTGAAGACCGGAAGAGGCGATCCCGACGATCCGGTCGCCGATGCGGATTTCGGAACCGTCGATCAGTTTATCCGCCTCGACCACGCCAACGCAGAACCCGGCAAGGTCATACTCCCCATCCGGGTAAAATCCCGGCATCTCGGCGGTTTCCCCGCCGATCAGCGCGCAGCCGGCCTGCTGACAACCTTGGGCGATCCCCTCGACAATCCGGACGCCGGTCTCGACGCAGAGTTTCCCGGTCGCGATATAATCGAGAAAAAAGAGAGGCTCCGCGCCCTGGACGATGACGTCGTTCACGGACATCGCCACAAGGTCGATCCCGACCGTGTCGTGTTTGTCCATCATCTGCGCGATCTTGAGTTTGGTGCCCACGCCATCGGTCGATGAGACAAGGACGGGATCCCTGTTTTTGCTGATGTCCAGATGGAAGAGACCGCCGAACCCGCCGATGCCGCTCATCATCTCCCTGCGCGAGGCGGCTTTGATCAGGGGCCTGATCTTCTCGACAAAGGAGTTCGCCCGGTCGATATCGACTCCCGACTCCCTGTACGTGATTTTTTCCGGCATGTGAGCTCCTAAAATGGGTTTCGCCAGCAAAAAAACGCCTCCTTCCTAACGTAAATTCCCATGGAAGTCAATTCTTTCCTTGCGAAAAAAAAGGATATCTGTTAACATGATAAACACCTTTGTACATGATATCATTATAAGATTCCTCTCGATACCCGGATAGGACGCGGCATGGAATCCCTGGATAAAATCGTGGGAAGAATGGAGTCTCCACTGGCCTTTGCGTCGGGGGACTCCTATAACCGCATCTCCCTGATCAAGAATCTGGGGACGGTCATGACCTCACTCTTGCGGCAATTAGAGGAGGGAATCCGGCGTGATTTCGACCAATCGCCGCGGCAAAATGAACTTGACAGGCTTTTGACGATGCTGCTGGCGCTTTTCGACGGATACGAAACCTTGACGCCGGAAATAAAAAAGGACAGACTTGCCCGTGCGAAGGGTCATCTGTCCGAACTGAAATCCATCCTGCATGATGCAGCCACAACGGCGGGGAATCGCGGACAAACGCCGGCGCCGCAGGCGGAGCGGAGTGGCCCGGATCTCCTTTCAAGATCGATCCAGTTCATCCAGGGGGTCGGTCCCCGGATCGCCTCGCTGCTCGCCCGAAAAAACCTCTCCACCATAGAGGAGCTGCTCTATTTTCTTCCTCGGCGGTATGAGGATCGCCGCACGATTTCGCGGATTGCGGAAACGGCCCCAGGAATACGGCAGACCATCGTCGGCAGGGTCATCCGGGCGGATTCCCGTTTCTACGGCCGGAGAAGGGTCTTCGAGGCGATGGTTGACGACGGCTCCGGGATACTCAAGGCCAAGTGGTTCAAGGGACGCGAGGCCTTTCTGAGGGGCGCTTTCAAGCCGGAGGCGCGCGTCATTCTGACCGGGGAAGTGACCGGATTCCCCTTCGAGAAGGAGATCATCCACCCCGATTTCGAGATCCTCAATGACCAGGAGGATCAGCTTCTCCATTTCAAAAGGATCGTTCCCATCTATTCCGAAACGGAAGGGTTGCCCCAGAAAACCATCCGCCGGATACTCTGGAAGGTGGTGCGCGATTTTGCCCATCTCGTGCAGAGCCCCATCCCTGGGGAGATCTGCCGGAAACGCAATCTGCTGGAGATCGGGGAGGCGATTCGTCAGGTCCATTTTCCCGGGAATGATCAGCCGTTGGACCTCTATCAGGAGATGCGTTCGGAGGCCCATCGGCGCCTGATTTATGATGAGTTTTTCTTTTTCCAACTCGGAATGGCGCTGAGAAAACAAGGAGGGGTCCTCGAACAGGGGATCTCTTTTTTGACGGATGGGGAAATGGTGCGAAAATTCTACCGCCTGCTTCCCTTTGCGTTGACCGCCGCACAACGGCGCGTCATTACGGAAATCGAGCTTGACATGGCCTCTCCCAGCAGCATGAACCGCCTGCTGCAGGGGGATGTCGGTTCCGGGAAAACGGTCGTTTCGATGGCGGCCTTGATCACCGCCTGTGAAAACGGTCATCAGGCCGCAATCATGGCGCCGACCGAAATCCTGGCGGAACAACACTATCGGAATTTCCGGGTCTGGGCGGAGAACCTGGGGCTCCGAACGGCCCTTCTGACCGGAGGTCTCAAAACGGCGGAACGGGGAGAACTTCAGGGCCGCATCCAAAACGGCGAGATCGATCTGGTCGTCGGAACCCATGCCCTGATCCAGGAAGGCGTTCTCTTTCGCGATCTGGGACTGATCGTGATCGATGAACAGCACCGCTTCGGCGTGGTTCAGCGGGCGACGCTCCGGCAAAAGGGACAGATTCCGGATGTCCTCGTCATGACCGCCACCCCGATTCCACGAACACTGGCCATGACGCTCTACGGGGATTTGGACATCTCCGTGATCGATGAGATGCCCCCCGGGAAAATACCGGTCCGGACGAAGGTGTTTTCCGAGTCCCAGCGCACCCGCGTTTACGAGATCATTCGCCGGGAGGCGAAAAAGGGGAATCAGATCTTCATTGTCTATCCGCTTGTCGAAGCCT
Organism: Syntrophaceae bacterium CG2_30_58_14; assembly: GCA_001873745.1. Classification (GTDB taxonomy): domain Bacteria; phylum Desulfobacterota; class Syntrophia; order Syntrophales; family UBA5619; genus UBA5619. Next base: position 24,056 of record MNZQ01000162.1, on the reverse strand, counting down.
CGGAAAACCTGGACCTCAAGGATGCGACGCGGATGGCGGAACATCTCCGGAAGGAGATCTTTCCGGAGTGCCGCGTCGGTCTCGTCCACGGCCGGATGAAGGGAAAAGAAAAGGAGCAGGTCATGAACGACTTCGGCAATAAGATGATCGACATTCTCGTCTCCACCACGGTCATCGAGGTCGGCATCGACATCCCCGAGGCGTCGTTGATGGTGATCGAACATGCGGAACGTTTCGGCCTTTCGCAACTCCACCAGTTGCGGGGGAGGGTAGGGCGGAGCGACATCCCCTCCTTCTGCATCCTGCTGACCCAGAAGACCGGTTCGGAAGATGCGCGCAAGCGGCTCCGGATTATGGAACAGACCAGCGATGGCTTCCGGATCGCCGAAGAGGATCTGGCCATCCGCGGTCCCGGGGAATTCATGGGGACCCGGCAATCGGGTCTGCCCGACTTCCGGATTGCCAGCGTCGTCCGCGACGGCCGCATCCTGGGTGAGGCCAGGGCGGATGCCTTCGCCCTGGTGGAGGATGATCCGCGCCTGGAAAACCAGGACCATCCCGCACTCCGGGAGGCGTTGCTCCGCCGCTGGAGAGGCAGGCTGGAGATGGCCAAGACCGGATGAACGATGAATTCTTTTGACAAAAGGGGATAAATTGATATAGAGATACGTGCATTTTCAAGCTCTGTCGCGAATGCGATGGAACCGATCACCGGGAGCAAGAGATGAAAAAAGTGATATCCATAGGGCTTATCGGATTTGGAACCATCGGCACGGGTGTCATCAAACTTCTGCGGGAGAATGGCGAACTCATCGCCGGCCGTCTCGGCGCGGAGATCCGACTGCGGAGAATTGCGGATCTCGATATCCGCAAATCCCGGGGGATCCCGGTGGATGACGCGCTCCTCACGACCAACGCCGCGGATATCCTCAATGATCCGGGGATTGACATTGTCGTCGAGCTCATGGGCGGCTACGATCCGGCCCGGACCTTTATCCTGACCGCCATGGGCCAGGGGAAACACGTGGTTACGGCGAACAAGGCCCTGCTGGCCATGCATGGAGACGAGATTTTCCGGGGCGCAGTGCAACACGGGGTTAATATCGGCTTTGAGGCCAGCGTCGGCGGGACGATCCCGGTGATCAAGGCGATCAAGGAAAGTCTCATCGCCAATCGGATCAAGTCCATCTCCGCGATTGTAAACGGAACATCCAATTTCATTCTGAGCAAAATGACGGATGAAGGCGGCTCCTTTGAGACGGTTCTGAAGGAGGCGCAAAACCTGGGATTTGCCGAGTCCGATCCTGTTTATGACGTCGAGGGGATCGACGCCGTCCACAAACTTGCGATCCTCCTCTCCCTCTGCTACCGGAAAAAGGTTCATCTAAGCGATCTGTACCGGGAGGGGATCTCCCGAATCACGGAACAGGATATCGCGTTTGCCCGGGAACTCGGTTACCGTGTCAAGCTTCTGGCCATAGCGATCCGCAGAGAGACAGAGATCGAGGCAAGGCTTCACCCGACGATGATTCCCTTCGATCACCTCCTCGCCAATGTCAACGGCAATTTCAACGCCTTTCACATTGTCGGCGACGCATCCGGCTCGGTATTTCTCTATGGTCAGGGCGCCGGCATGATGCCGACGGCCAGCGCCGTGGTCAGCGACATCGTCGATATCGCTCGCGATATCCGAAAAGGGATCTCCGGACGCGTCCCCCCGCGGGTTCTTGACGAAGAAACCATTGAAAAGATTCAACTGCTGCCTTTTGACCAGATCCGGACGAACTACTATTTCCGTTTCACCGTCGCCGATCGCCCCGGCGTGCTTTCAAGGATCTCCGGCATCCTGGGCGCCAACGATATCAGCATCGCCACCGTCATCCAGAAGGGGCGAATGCAGATGCAGAAGGGGGGCGTTCCCATCGTGATGACCACCTACAAGGCCAGGGAAAAGGATGTCCGGAGGGCCCTGGAGGATATCGACCGTCTCGATATCGTGATGGGGAAAACGATGCTGATACGAATCGAGGACGACAATCTCTGATGAAATACGTGATCCTGCTGGGCGACGGAATGGCGGACGAGCCGCTTGCCGACTTGGGAGGCAAGACCCCCCTGCAATATGCCCGCACCCCCCATATGGACCGGATGGCCTCGAAGGGAACCCTGGGACTGATCGATACGATCGCTCCCGGTCTTTTGCCGGGAAGCGATGTCGCAAATCTCGCCGTCCTCGGTTACGACCCCAGGTTCTGCTATACCGGCAGGGGGCCGCTCGAGGCGGCCAACATGGGGATCGTCCTCGCGCCGGAGGATATCGCTTTCCGCTGCAATCTCGTGACGCTCAGCGACGACGCGGATCCGATTATGGAGGATTTTACGGCCGGTCACATCTCTTCCATCGAAGCCAGGCAAATGGTTGTGGACCTCGGCCGGGAGATCGGGTCGGAGAAGTTCATTTTTTATCCGGGCGTCAGCTACCGGCATCTGCTGGTCTGGAAGGGGGGAGAGGCCGCCATTGCGGCTACGCCGCCTCATGATATTACCGGGAAGGTCATCGGACCCTATCTTCCACGGGGCGAGGGCGCCGATATGATCAGACGCCTGATGCAGCTTTCCCGCGATTTTCTCACGAACCATCCGGTGAACCGGGATAGGCGGGACCGGGGGCTCAAACCCGCGACCGCCATCTGGCTCTGGGGGCAGGGGAGGGCGCCGCGGATGGAGAAGATTACGGAGCGGTTTCACATTCGCGGCGGTATGATCTCCGCGGTGGATCTGCTGAACGGCATCGGGGTTTATGCCGGTTTGGAGGTCTTGTCGGTCAACGGCGCCACCGGATACACGGATACCAATTATGCTGGCAAAGCGGAAAAAGCCCTTTCGGCCCTTCGTGAGCTTGATCTGGTCTTTATCCATGTCGAGGCCCCCGACGAGATGGGCCATGAAGGCAACATGCAGGGGAAAATCAAGGCCATCGAGGATTTCGACGAAAAAGTCGTCGGGACGGTTCTGCGCGGGATTCCCCAGTTCGGAGAGTTCCGTGTGGCTGTTTTGAGCGACCATCCGACCCCGATCCGCCTGAGAACCCATGCCGCCGACCCCAGTCCGATTGCCACCCTCTTTTCCATAGACGGTGAAAATCAGGCACGGGGAGTTGCTTTTGGGGAGAGCGAGGCAAAAAGATCGGGCAACATGATTTCTCCCGGGCATCGCTTCATGGAGAATTTTATCGGCAACGGGAGGCGGTTATTTGAACAGAACACCCGTTAAGATCCGCGCCATCTATGCCGATACCGATGCGATGGGCATCGTCTATCACACCAATTATATCCGCTGGTTCGAGGTCGGACGGACCGAACTCTTCCGGGATATGGGAATCGTCTATACGGAGGTGGAGGCGGCCGGGTTCAATCTGCCCCTGACGCAGGTCTATTGTCATTATCTTCTGCCGACGCATTACGATGATCTGATTTTCGTGGAAACGGAGATCGCGTATCTGAGGCGGGCCAGCATGAAATTCACATACCTCATCTGGGATGAAAAGCGGGAAAAACTGCTTACAGATGGTTATACGATTCATGCCTGCACGGACCGGGCCGGGAAAATCATCCGCATCCCGGCGGTCATTGCGGAGAAAACCCGCTCATTTTATCCAAAACTTAAAGGAGAATAGGGAAAACCATGGCAGCAAAATTGGACAAACATGAACTGAACGAACCGGACAAACTTCAGCTTCTCTTTCTCAGTGTCCGGGCGTTTGCTGAAAAGCACCGGGCCAGAATCTATGCCGGAGGAGGAATATTCTTCCTGATCGCGCTCTTGGCCGGCGGCTGGTACCTCTACCGGGTCCACTACCAGACCAGCGCGGGGAAGATATACAACCAGACATTTGAAGCCGCTGCAAAAGTGGGTTCTCCGGCCGGAGACGCAGCGGCGATCAAGGGATACAAGGATCTCATCTCCCAATACCCGCGGAGCCGTGCGGCCGTCACGGCCGATTACCGTCTCGGAAACCTCTATTTGGGTCGCCGTGAGTACGATGCCGCCATCAGCGCCTATCAGGATTTTCTGAAGAACGCTTCTGTTGAAAGCGATTTAATGACCTTGGCATACAGCGGCCTTGGCGCCTGCCAGGAGGCAAAGAAAGACTTGAACAAAGCGCTGGAAGCCTATGATATGGCAATGAAAACAAGTTCAGCACCATCTTTCGAGGCGCTCAATTACAGCAATATCGCGAGGATCTATGAGGCGAAAAACGATCCCGTGAAGGCTGCCGGGTTCTACCGGAAGGCCCTGGAGAAGACCACGGATCCGCTCATGACCTTGTATCTAAAAAGAAAACTGGCCATTTTGGGCTGATGGCGCCGGAGGATCTGCGGCTGCTTCAGGGGTGTCGGAAAGAGCGGAGAAGGGCAGGGGAAAGGTCAGGAAAGGTCGGTGGAGTAGAGTATGGCAGATGACTATTACAAAACGCTGGGTGTTGAGAAAAACGCCGATGCGGAGGCGATCAAGAAGGCCTATCGCAAGCTGGCCCTGAAGTATCACCCCGACCGGAACCCCGGAAACCGCGAGGCGGAGGAGAAGTTCAAGAAGATCAGCGAGGCCTACGCGGTGTTGAGCGATCCTGAAAAACGCAAGCAATACGAAAGCTTCGGATCGGATCAGTTCAGCCGGCGCTACAGCCAGGAGGATATCTTCCGGAACGTCAATCTCAATGAGATCCTTCGGGAATTCGGATTTGGCGGCCGGGGAGGGAATGAACGGGGGTTCCGGGGCGCCGGCCGGCGCGGCGGTTTCACCTTCCAAACCGGCGGCGATCCGTTCGCCGAGCTCTTCCGACAGGGGCAGCCCCATTATGAAACGCCGCAGAAGGGGGAAGATCTTCATTACAACATATCAATAACATTAGAGGAAGCTGTATCCGGCGTCGAGAAAAAGCTTGCCCTTCAGCAGGATCATGAGGTCCATGAAATCAGCGTAAAGATTCCAGCGGGGATCAGCACAGGAAAGAAACTGAGGCTTTCAGGCAAGGGATATGCCGGAGTTCAAGGCGGCCCTTCCGGCGATCTCTATCTGAACATCACCGTTCTCCCGCATCCGCTCTTCGCCAGGGATGGGAACGATATCTTCATCGAAAAATCGATCTCCTTCACCCAGGCCGTCCTTGGGAGCACCATCGAGGTTCCGACGATCGACGGTGCGCTCAAGAGAATCAAGGTCCCGGCCGGGACGCAGAACGGTACGAAGATCCGGATGAAAGGCTATGGCGTTCCCGGTCTCAAAGGCGCCGACTCTTCCAAGGGGGACCAGTTTGTGAAGATCAGCATTGACGTTCCCCGAAAAATCAATGACAAACAGCTCCAACTGATCCATAAACTTGCCGAAGCCGGAATTTAAACAATTTTTTTCGAATCGACCAAGGTGGAGCTCCTCCGCCGCGAATACCCTGTTTCCGTTTATGTCTTATAAGATATGTTATGTAAACTTTATGGATCATGATATTCCAAAGCACAACTACATAAATTGTATCGCACCGATTCCCAGAATCCGTTCGGCCTCTTTTTTCAGGTGCTGGCTGAGGTCCAGTTTTATATCCTCCCCAAGGTAGATCACCGTTTCGCATCGCTCCTCAACCAGCTTGATATATCCATCCTGTTTTCCAACGTGCTTTCGAAGGCAAAGGCAGAGCGCGTCGATATCATCGGCGGTGGATCGATTCACTTCAATCGTAAAATAGGCCGAGTTATACGGTTTATCGGCCGCTTTTGCCAGAAGCGTTGCCTCCGCGGCAATGACCTTGACACTCTCTTCCCCGATATCGACGGTTCCCTTGATCAGCAGGGGCTCTTCACCATGCAGGAGATCATAGCAGCCCTGATATACTTCGGGGAAAAAGATGACCGTGGCTGATCCCTTTAGATCCTCAACGGTTACGTATGCCATGGTTTCCTTGCGCCTCGTTTGCACCTCACGGATGGCGCTTACGATTCCGGCCAAGATGACCGCTTCCCGATCGGTCCTGCCGGCAAGGTTGGAGGAATCCGCCGTCACGATCATCCCCAGGCGGTCGGCATAGCGCGACAGCGGGTGTCCCGTAATATAAAAACCGATGGTCTCCTTTTCGTGCGCCAGCAGCTCCTTGTGATCCCACTCGGAGATTTCGGGGAGGCCGGCATCCGAATGGCCGCCGTTTGGGGAGGTGCGGTCGTCTTTCTGTTCGAACTGATCGAGCAGGTTCGCCTGGCCGCTGGCCCTTTCCCGCTGGCGTTTCTGCGCCTTGTCCATGATCTCTTCATAGAAGGTCATCAGTTGCCGCCGGTTGTGGCCCGTCGAATCGAAGGCCCCGCACTTGATCAGACTTTCGAGAACCCTTTTGTTCGCCTTTCGCGGATCGACGCGATCGCAGAAATCGACAATGGATCGGAAAGGTTCCGCCGCCTTCCGGACTTTGATGATCGACTCGATCGCACCGCTGCCGACATTCTTGACCGCCGCAAGCCCGAAACGGATATTTTCGCCCACTACGCTGAAATCACTCATCGATTCATTGATGTCGGGTGGAAGGACATTGATCCCCATCTCCCGGCAACTGCCGATATGGCTGATGATCTTGTCCCGGTTGTCCTTTTCGCTGGTCAAGAGCGCGGCCATGAATTCCGCCGGGTAATGGGCCTTCAGGTAGGCCGTCTGATAGGAAATGATCGCATAGGCGGTGCTGTGTGATTTGTTGAAACCGTATTTCCCAAAGGTTTCCATCTGTTCCCAGATCTTTGCGGCCCTGGCCTCGGGGATCTTCTTCTTCCGCGCACCTTCCAGAAACTTCGGTTTTTCTTTCCCTTCCATCTCCTCGGTCTTCTTCTTGCTCATGACCTTGCGGAGGGTGTCCGCCTCGGAGAGGGAATAGCCGCCGACGGCCACGGCGATCTGCATCACCTGCTCCTGATAGACGATAACGCCATAGGTCTCCTTCAGAATCGCCTCTAATTCGGGCGCCTCATAGACGATCTTGGTTCGACCCTGTTTTCTCGCAATGAATTCGGGAATATTGTCCATGGGACCGGGGCGATAGAGCGCGATCAGGGCGATGACATCCTCGATGCAGTCCGGCTTCATCCGGACCAGAACGTCTTTCATGCCTGAACTTTCAAGCTGGAAAATCCCGTCGGTATCGCCCCGCATGAGCAATTCATAGGTCTGCCGGTCATCGAGCGGAAGGTTGACAAGATCGACCTCAATCCCCCGCCCCTCACGAACAAAGCGGAGGGCGTCTCTGATGACCGTCAGGGTTTTCAATCCGAGAAAATCGAATTTTGTCAGCCCGACATCGGAGATATCGTTCATGGAAAACTGCGTAACGACGTCCTCCTTGGGGCTTTTACAGAGCGGAATTCGATCCACCAGGGGTAGATCCGAGATCACAACCCCCGCCGCATGGGTTGAAGAGTGGCGGTTCAGCCCTTCCAGCGCCAGGGAAAGGTCGATCAGTTTCTTGATCCGGGGATTGCCCTTCTGCTCATCCTGAAGACGGGGTTCCCTTTTAATCGCCTCCTCCAACTTGATGTTGAGGACGTTGGGAATCAGTTTGGCGATCCGGTCCACCTCGCCGTAGGGGATGTTCAACGCCCTGCCGACATCCCGGATGACGGCCCTCGCCTGCATTTTCCCGAAGGTGATGATCTGGGATACCTTGTCGCTCCCGTATTTTTCCGTCACATAGCGGATGATTTCATCCCTTCCCTCCGGACAGAAATCGGTATCGATATCCGGCATGCTGATCCGGTCCGGATTGAGGAATCTTTCAAAAAAAAGGTTATAACGAATGGGGTCGATGCTGGTGATTCCGGTCGCATAGGCGACGAGGCTGCCGGCAGCCGAGCCCCTGCCGGGTCCGACCGGAATATTCTTCTTCTTGGCGTACTGGATGAAATCGGAAACAATGAGAAAATATCCCGCAAATCCCATCGAACGGATGATCTCCAACTCCTGCTGGAGTCTTTTTTCATAGAGGTCCGGGGACACCTTGCCGCAAGGTATCCCCCTCTCATCCTCTTTCTGACCCTTCAGGATGTTCGGCAGAATCATCGCGAGACCTTCCCGCGCCGCCTTTTTCAGGCGTTCATCCAGCGTTTCATCGGGGTTGATCTCAAAATTGGGCAGGAAGAACTTGCCGAATTCAAAGGTAAGGTTACATTTTTCAGCGATTTGGACCGTATTCGCGATCGCCTCCGGGCAGTAGGAAAACAGCCGGATCATCTCGTCGGGGGAGCGGAAATAGAACTGATCGGTCCCAAACCGCATCCGGTCTGAATCTTCAATGGTCTTGCCCGTCTGAATGCAGAGCAGCACCTCGTGCGCCTCGGCGTCCTCCTGCCTCAGATAGTGGCAATCATTGGTCGCCACCAGCGGCAACCCGAGTTTGCGGCTGAGCTCGATCAACCCCTCGTTGGCCTTCTTCTGTTCGGGAAGGCCGTTTTCCATGATTTCAATGAAGTAATTCCCCTCACCGAAAATAGCCCGGTATTCCTCTGCCGTCCGCTCGGCCTCTTCGGAATTTCCCCGGAGCAACTGGGCTGCAATTTCTCCATGAAGGCAGGCGCTCAGCCCGATCAGCCCCTCGCGGTGCTGTTTCAGGATCTCCTTGTCGATTCGCGGGCGGTAGTAAAAACCGTCCAGAAATCCCGCGGTCGATAATTTCATGAGATTCCGGTATCCCTGCATGTTCCGGGCAAGAACGATCAAATGGTGCGCCGTCTCCCCGGTTCCATGACCGGTCTTGTCAAAACGGCTTTTCGGCGCCACGTACAGCTCGCAGCCGATGATCGGTTTGATCCCGTATTGATAGGCATGCTTATAGAAATCGATGGCGCCGTAAAGATTGCCGTGATCGGTCATCGCCACGGCGGGCATCTGATACTCTTTCGCCTTCCGGAAAAGGTCATCCAGACGAATCGTGCCGTCGAGGAGGCTGTACTGCGTATGAACATGCAAATGGACGAAATCGGCGTGTTTCATCATGCTAATCCAACCAGTAGTTCGGGGCTTCTTTGGTAATGATCACGTCATGGACATGGCTTTCCCGAAGGCCGGCGGAAGTGATCTTGACAAAGCAGGCCCTCTGTCGCAACTCGCCGGTGGATCGGCATCCGACATAACCCATGCCGGCCTTGAGACCGCCCAGTAATTGGAGGATGCTGGCCGACAGGGATCCCCGGTAGGGGACCCTTCCTTCGATCCCTTCCGGCACCAGCTTCAGATTGCTTTCGATGTCATCCTGATAATAACGGTCCTTGCTGCCCATCTTCATCGCCTCCAGCGATCCCATCCCGCGATAGACCTTGTAACTCCGTCCCTGAAAGAGGACGGTTTCTCCCGGGCTCTCCTCCGTCCCCGCGAAAAGACCGCCGATCATGATTGAATGGGCGCCCGCCGCCAGCGCCTTGACAATATCGCCCGAATATTTGATCCCGCCGTCGGCGATGATCGGAATATTGAATTTGGACGCAATTTTATAGGCGTCCCGGATTGCACTCATCTGGGGTATCCCTACGCCGGCGATAATTCTCGTCGTACAGATGGAACCCGGTCCGACACCCACCTTGACGGCATCCACCCCGGCCTCGATCAGGGCTCGGGCCCCCTCCGCCGTGGCGACATTTCCGGCAATCAGTTCACATTTCGGGAAATGGGCCTTCGTATCCCGGACGGCGTCCAGAACGCCTGCAGAATGGCCATGGGAGGTATCGATCACGATGACGTCGGCGCCGGCCGCCAAGAGCGCGTCGATCCGCTCCTCCCGGTCGATAATCCCCACCGCGGCGCCGACCCGGAGTCTTCCGAGGGGATCTTTGCTGGCAAGAGGATATTTCCTTATTTTTTCAATGTCTTTGATGGTGATCAGGCCTGTCAGGTTATAATTTTCATCGACAACGAGAAGCTTTTCGATCCGGTGTTTATGGAGCAGTTTTTTTGAGTCTTCGAGAGAAATGTTGGACGATGAAACGGTAATCAGATGTTCCCGGGTCATCACATTGGCGACCGGCTGTTCGAGATCGGTTTCAAAGCGGAGATCCCGGTTTGTCAGGATGCCGACCAGCCTCTTTTTCTTGACGACCGGCACGCCGGATATCCGGTAACGGTTCATCAGTTCAAGGGCTTCGTGCACCTTCTGTTCCGGTTCGATCGTGATCGGATCGACAATCATCCCGCTTTCCGATTTTTTGACCTTATCGACTTCAATCGCCTCTCTCTCAATGCTCATGTTCCGGTGAATGATTCCCAGCCCGCCTTCCTGGGCCAGGCAGATCGCCGTTCTGGACTCCGTCACCGTATCCATGGCCGCGCTGATGATCGGAATATTGAGCGTGATGTTGTTGGTCAACAGGGATGAGGTATCCACATCCCGCGGCAGGATGTTCGACGCCGCCGGAACCAGCAGCAGGTCGTCAAAAGTAAGCGCTTCTTCAACATGATCCTCTAACATAGGGGCCTCCAATTTTCCAAAAAATCCGTCTGCTATCCAAAAGCATCGCGCCGGCATGTTAGCAACAAACCCGGCCGGCTTCAAGTTATTTGTACGGGGACGCCTTGCCGCAAGGTGTCCCCGTCTATTGTCACCGATCCGATTCGCCAGAAAGATACCGGCGGAAAGGTCAACAACAACGAACTGGTCGAGGCCATCGGTCATTTGAAGCGGGCCGGCTATCGATCCCAGGATATCGGCATCTATATACTCTGCGGCCTGCCGGGACAACCCGCGGATGAGGTCAAAGAGAGTATCCGCCATGTGCAAGCTTCCGGGGCGCGTCCAATCCTTGCCGAATATTCCCCGATCCCGGGAACGGACTTGTGGCGCGCCGCTGTGGCCTGCTCGCCCTACCCAATCGCAGAGGAGCCTCTATTTCAGAACAATACGCTCCTTCCCTGCAAAAGCGCCTCGCTGACCGATCCCCTCTATCAGAGTCTGAAACGCATGACGCGAATTCCGCTTCGGCCTTAAAGAGACTTGACAATCGGTCTGGATATGGGTATATAAGGATCGACGGCGGGTCTGCTGTGCCCGTTAGTGAATCGTGATGCTGGATTGCAACACTTAAAGAACGACAGGGTCCTGTGGTGAGAATCACCCGTTTGAGGGCCAACCTTTCTGGAGATTGACTTTCCAGCGCACAGATACGACGGCACAAGCGGATCTCGTCGTCACCTTATTTTGAGCCCCATCCCTTCAAAGGAGAAGAAGTCCATGGGTTCAGGCCTCTGGTGGGGGAAAATGATCCTGATCGCCCTTTTTTCTCTTTTTTTTCTCATCTTCGGCGTCGAGAACCTGGTCGGCGCGTTTCATCTCAGAAACCCATTGGAATTCATCATGTATTTTTTCTCCTCCAGTCTGATGATTCTGGTAAGTATCGTCGGAATCCTCTATCCGGCTTTTCAGGTTCACGCACTTCTTTCGTTGGAGAAGAATCAACCCGATGAGAAATAATTCATCCTTTCTCTGGCGGCGTCGCTTTGGCAAATCACCATTCATTCCGCGCGTCATCTTCACAACCCTGGGAATTCTCCTCTTCCTGCCGCTTCTTCTCCCCTCCCCCCTTTTTCCCTATGAGCTGGCGGAAAAGGTTCAAACCTTTACCCTCAAGAATGGTCTCCGGCTGCTCATGTTGGAGAGGCATCTCAGCCCCACGGTTGCCATTTACATCCGTTATCGGGCAGGCGCCGTGGACGAGGCGGACGGCAAAACCGGAACGGCGCATCTGTTGGAACATATGATGTTCAAGGGAACGACAACCATCGGCGCCCGGAATTACGCCGCAGAAAAAAAGCTCCTGCTCCGGATCGAACGGGTGGGAACCGCCCTGGATCATGAAAAGGCGAAAGGCAAAGCGGCCCATTCTCCGCTTATCGCACGGCTGACCGATCAATTGTCCGCCCTTCAGAAGCAGCAGCGGCGCCTTACCGTATCGAACGAAATTGACCGTCTCTACACGGAAAACGGCGCGGTCGGGCTCAATGCCTCAACAGGTCAGGACCTGACCACTTATCAGGTCAGCATCCCCGCCAACCGGATCGAACTCTGGGCCAGAATCGAGGCCGACCGCATGGTTCATCCCGTATTCCGCGAGTTTTACACGGAGCGGGATGTCGTCATGGAGGAGTGGAGGCAGCGCTCCGAATCGGATCCGGACGGCAAGCTGCTCGAAAGCTATCTGGCCGCGGCGTTTATCGCCCATCCCTATCGGCGGCCGGTTCTGGGCTGGCCGTCGGACATGCGTTACCTCGATATCGCTTACATGACTAAGTACTTCCGGGATATGCATGCACCCAACAATACGGTCATCGCCATGGTCGGGGATCTTCAGCCGTCCGCCGCTTTGAAGATGGTCAAAAAATATTTTGGCCGGATCCCCGCACAGAGGCTTGCGTCTCCGCCAATCACGGAAGAACCGCGTCAGTACGGGGAAAGAAGGGTTGAAGTGATTTTTGATGCGGAGCCACAGATGATCCTCGGCTACCACAAACCGCCCCCCCCGGTCTTTGCCGATTACCTCTTCGATATGATCGAGTCCATTCTGACGAAGGGGAGGAGCTCACGGCTTTTCAAAACCCTCGTTCAGGAAAAGGGGCTGGCGGAAAGCGTTCAGGCGGCAAATGGTCTGCCCGGCGCGCGCTATCCCAATCAGTTTGTTATCTTTGCCACACCGCGCCACCCTCATACCCTGGGCGAGCTGGAACAGGCGATCGAACTGGAGATCGAAAGGCTTCAGCGGGAACCCGTTTCCGAATCAGAGCTGGAAAAGGTAAAAAATCAGATCCGGGCGGATTTCATCCGGGGACTCGATTCCAATGCCGGCCTTGCCGGGATGCTCTCCTATTATGAGGCGTTGCTGGGTGATTATCGCTACCTTGTTGAATACACCGCCACCATTGACCGGATTACGACGGACGATATTCGGCAGGCGGCCAGAACCTATTTGACGCCGGAAAATCGGACGGTCGCAACCCTGATCAAGAAACGCTGAACGATGAAACGGAAATTTTCTTACAACTCGTTTGTGATGATCCTCTCTCTAAGTTTGATTCTTGTTGTTAACGGAATCGCCTCCGCCGCATCGCCCACCGCGCTGCCCGACCCGAATCGCATCCGCTACAAACCCCTCTCATTTGACCCGCCTCGGGCCGAGCGCCTCCGGCTCGAAAACGGCCTGCTCCTCTACATCCTTCCCGATAAAGAACTGCCCCTGGTCAAGATCAAGGTTGTCGTCAGAACCGGCAGCATGTATGACCCTGCCGGCCGTGAGGGGGTTGCCGAACTGACGGCCGCCATGATGGGGACCGGGGGGATCGCCGGCATGAGCGGGGATGCGGTGGATGAAACGCTGGAATCGATCGCCGCCACGTTTCATGCCTCCGTGAATCGCGACTCCGGCGTATTCTCCTTTTCGATACTGAAGAAGGATCTGGATCGGGGATTCGCGCTCTTTTCCCGGATTCTGACACAGCCCTCTTTCGAGGAGCTGAAGCTGACCCTGGCGAAGGATCTGAAATTGGAGGAACTGCGGCGGATTATGGATGATCCGCAGAAACTCGCCTTCCGGGAGTTCGGTCGTCTCATGCATGAGGGAACTCCCCGCGGAAGATTGACCACATCCGCATCCATCCTCGCGATCCAACGGGACGATCTGCTGGCCTGCCACAAGCTTTTCTATCATCCGGAGAATGTGATGATATCCATCAGCGGTGATATCGAAATTCCGGAGGCCAAGGCCCTGATCGGACGTTATCTCGGGGGCTGGCGCTCGTCGGAAAGGAGACCGGAAACCCCTCCCCTCCCCCGGCAACAGAACGGTGGAATTTATTTCCTGACCAAAGATGTACCCCAATCGATCGCCATTTTCGGCTGGCTGGCGCCTGCCAAAAAGGATGCCCAATTCTATCCTTTTGAGGTTCTGGACTTTCTCGTCGGGAGCGGGGGATTTCGTTCCCGGATTTTTCAGGAAATTCGGACCAATCTGGGGCTGGCCTACAGCACGGGCAGTTTTTACAACGCAAAGGGGGATTATGGTCTCTTCGGCGCCTATGCGCTGACGAAATCCGCGTCCACCGTCCAGGTGATCTCCCGGATCAAGGAGATCCTCCGGGAGATGGGTCAGAAACCCGTTTCCCCTGAGGAGTTGGAAGGGGCGAAGAAGGCGATCCAGAACAGTTTCATTTTTTCCTTCACCTCTGCGGAGAAGATCGCCTCTCAGCAACTGATGATCGCGTATGAAGATCTCTCCGAGGATCATCTCCTGACCTATCGCTCCAGAATCGAAAAGGTTACGGCAGCGGATGTCCGGGATATGGCGATACGGCTTGATCCGAAGAGGGCGATCCTGCTCATTGTCGGAAACGATGATGTTTATCGGGAGATTGCATCAAAATTTGGGAATGTCACCCGCGTTGAAGCAAACTTTTAACGGCGCCGCGCCCCATTCAAGGCCATCGGTTATGCCGATAAACCGCGCCATAAAGGATGGAGGCCATTTGAAAGAAAAGACGAAAACAGCCATTGCGGAGCGTGTCGATTTTGGCAACAATGAAACCCTGCGCAATCTCTGTGGAGAGCAGGACAGAAACATCCGACTCATCGAGAAGATCGCGGCGGTCCATCTTGGGATTCGGGGGAATGGGATCTCCATCACCGGCGACCCCATCTCCGTCCTCCATATCCGGAATCTTCTTTCGCAATTGTATCAAATATCGGGGAAGGGATACCCGCTTTTCCCGGCGGATATCGAGTACGCCCATCGGATCCTCTCCGAAGACGCCGCCGCGGATCTGCAGCGGATCTTTCTGGATACGGTATTCATTTCATCCAAGAAGCGGGTCATCGCCCCCAAAAGCATCGCACAGAAATCCTACATCGACGCGATCCGGAGCTCGGATATGGTCTTCGGCATCGGACCGGCGGGTACGGGGAAGACCTATCTGGCGATGGCCATGGCCATTTCCGCACTGCTCGAAAAGAAGGTCAACCGCATTTCCCTGGCCAGACCAGCCGTCGAAGCCGGTGAAAAGCTGGGATTCCTTCCGGGAGACCTCGCGGAAAAGGTTAACCCCTATCTGCGTCCCCTTTATGACGCCCTCTTTGACATGATCGATTTTGACCGGGCCTCGACCCTGATCCACAAAGGGGTGATCGAGGTAGCGCCTCTCGCCTTCATGAGAGGCCGAACCTTGAACGACTCCTTCGTGATCCTCGATGAGGCCCAGAATACGACCTCGGAACAGATGAAGATGTTCCTGACGAGGCTCGGATACGGCTCGAAGGCGGTCATTACCGGGGATGTGACGCAGATCGATCTCCCGACGGACAAGATGTCCGGTCTCGTCGAAGCCGAGAGGCTCCTCTGCAAGACCGATGGCATCCGTTTCGTCCACTTCTCAGAACTGGATGTGGTCCGACATCCGCTCGTGCAGGAGGTGATCCGCGCTTATAATCATCTCGATGATAGAAAACGGAAGGATGGACCGGCAAAGAGGAAAACATAGTGCTGAGGACTGAGTACGGAGAATCAGCACTTGCTTTTACTCAGCACTCAGTCCTCGGCACTATGTTTCATAAGGGATAGCATAGAAGGAGCTGAGATCAGAAGAAGATGACCATTTCAATCCAAAATCGGCAGAAACGGCTTACCGTGGATGTCGGCAGGGTGCGACGAAGCCTGAAGCGGCTTCTGAAGGAGCTCGGCTTCAAGGATAGCGAAGTCAGCCTTCTTCTCGTCGATGACGCTCAGATCCGGGAGATCAACAAGAGTTATCTTCACAGGGATCGTCCGACCAACGTGATCTCTTTTGCGATGACGGAAGGCGCGTTCGGCGACGTCCATCCGGAGATCCTGGGGGATATCATCCTTTCCGTCGAAACGGCCGCCCGGGATGCGACGGCCGGCGACATTGATTTTATGGAGGAGATTGAATTTCTGCTCATCCACGGTCTTCTCCATCTTTTAGGATACAAACATGAAAACGTGGACAGCAGAGAAGCGGAAAAGATGAAAAAGCTGGAACGGGAACTCTTTTTCAGCCGGAGGCATTACCACCTCGATTGATCATGACCGGCCTTATTGAACCAGGATCCGTTGCCCCGGATGGATGACTTCTGTTCGCCGCATCCGATTCAGCCTGAGCAGTTTGTCGAGGGAGATCTTGTTTTCCCGGGCGATCCGGTTCAGACTGTCGCCCCGTTTGACCGTGTACTGCTTCGGTGCTGTCGATTCGGAAACCTTCCCGGTGACCGGTTTTCTCCCGGTATCGGTTTTCTCTTTTTTCGTAGGGCTCTCAGCTTCTTTCCGCTTCCCGGTTTGGGTCTCTTCCTCGTTTGCTGTTGAAATCTGAAGCGTCTGGCCGATTTTCAGCATATTATTTTTTAAGCCGTTGATCTTGCGGATCTCCGTAACGGGAGTGCCATATTTCACGGAAAGTGAAGAGAGGGTATCCCCTTTTTGAACCCGATGACTCCTGGCTTTGCCGGACTTATTTCCCTTCTCGGCAGACTCTGCTGCCCTTGTGCTGTGGACCGGGATATTCAACCGCTGACCCACTGCCAAACGTGTCTTCGTCAACCGGTTCGCGGAACGGATCGCCGCGATGGAAGTCTTATATTTCTCGGCGATGGCGGAGAGAGTATCACCCCGTCGCACCTTGTGTCTGATGAACACCCCGCGGACCGTCTGGAAAGAGGTGCGCGGTTTTGCACCCAGTGGAATTTCAGAGACCGTCTTGAGGAGCAACTCCGCCTTTTCGATTGGAACCTTCAGCTTATAGAGTCGGTCCGGCGTCATTCGATGCCGGAGTTCGGCGTTCAGAATATTGAGGGTCTCCTCCGGCGTTTCGAGTTTCCGGGCGATATCCTGCAAGCGCATGGATCGATTGATCTCGGCCACTTCATAAGACAAAATGTCGGTTATGGGGTCTCCCGATCCGAGATCGATACCGTATTTCTGCGGATCCTTGACAATGAGCAATGTGGCCACAAAACGGGGGACATAGCGTGCTGTTTCGTTGGGAAGGCGCTGATAAAGGTCCCAAAAGCGATCCAGATAATTGATGTGCTGAGAGGCGATCGTACGGATGATGCGCCCCTCACCGCAATTGTATCCGGCAAGGACTGTCAGCCAGTCGCCAAACATCGCGTGCAGATCCTTGAAATAATCGATGGCTGCACGTGTCGATTTTTCGACATCCATCCGTTCGTCTACCCATTGATCCCGGTTCAGTCCGTATTTATAGCCTGTCGATGGGATGAACTGCCATAAACCAAGTGCCCGCGCGGACGACAGTGCACTGATCTTGTAGCCGCTTTCCACGAGCGGCAGCCAGGAAAGCTCCTCCGGCAGACCTGCCTTCTTGAGCTCCCGTAAAATCAGCGGTCGATAGATCCTTGACCGCTGGTAGGATGCGACGAAGAAATCGCGTTCCACCGTCTGAAATTGACGGATCTCCTTTTCGATGTCCGGATTGGTAACGAGCGGAATTTCACCGCGCTTGCCCTTGGCAACGGATTGGTGTGAGTTGTAGATGGCCAAAATTCGCTTCGAAATCATCAGACGGAGATCATCCTTCTGCCGCACGATATCGGGATTGCCGTTCGTGTCCAGCAGGAGCGCATACGCCTGATCCAGCATTTCAAGGGCATCTTCCAGTTCGCCGTTCACCCAGTATTTCTGGGATTCATCCAACAGCAGAAGGGCTTCCTCCATGATATCCCGTTCCGACTCCTCCTCACGCGTACTGCGCGCTTCCCGAGGATTCAATTTTAAGGGATTCTGAATCTGAACAGGATGGGTTTTTACCGCCTCGCTCTTCGTGGACAACTCCGAAGATATGATCGGCGAAGGAGCATCGACCGCTCCGGCGGATTTTGCGATCCCAGCACTTTTTCTCGGAATATCGGGGGAATTCGGCGCCGGGGAGAGATTCGCCGGATGCCGAGGCTGTTCGACCGCATCCTTCGCCTGGGAATCGGTCTTTTGATTTGAGAGAGGTCCGATCGCCACGGGATGCTGCGGCAAAGAAGGCTCCTCCGCACGAGCTATCTCCTGGACGGACAGGTCGGTTCGTTGTTTTATCACTTCCGGATTGGATACCGAACATGATGAAATGGTCAAACCGCTAAGACAAAGGATTATCAGAACAATCGGGATCGTCGAAATCTCATTTCGGAACATCGTTGACTCCTTGCTGGCCTGTTTCCATTCGCCCATGATGGCTATGCCGTCGCCCCGTGCCCGTCCAGCGCACGGTCTCTAACCCATTTTATAGCGACCCAAGCCCTAACAGGCGCTTGATCATTGAGAAATTCCTTTGAAGTTACCCAGAAGGCGCGCAGTCCTATACCATACTTTTGCCCTTCCCCAAAATATTAATGCAGCAGATAGGCCTCGATGAAATCGTCGATATCGCCGTCCAAAACCCGGTTGACGTTGCCGGTTTCGAGGTTCGTCCGATGATCCTTAACCATTCTATACGGATGCAGCACATAGGAGCGGATCTGGCTGCCCCAGGCAATATCTTTTTTGGTTTTGTTGATCTCATCGAGCCTTGCATTCTTCTCCCGGAGTTTCATCTCATAGAGACGGGAACGGAGGTATTTCATGGCCATCGCCTTGTTCTTGTGCTGCGAACGCTCGTTCTGGCACTGGACCACAATTCCCGTCGGCAGATGGGTGAGCCTCACCGCGGAATCGGTCTTGTTCACGTGCTGACCGCCGGCGCCGGTGGAGCGGTAGGTGTCGATGCGCAGATCCTTTTCATCGATTTCAATCACAATCCGGTCGTCAACCTCGGGATAGACAAAGACGGAGGCAAATGAGGTGTGACGGCGCGCGCTGGCATCAAAAGGGGATATCCTCACCAGCCGGTGAATTCCGATTTCCGCCTTGGCATAGCCGTAGGCGTATTCACCCCGGAGGGTCCAGGTCACGCTCTTGATGCCGGCCTCGTCACCCGGCAGATAATCGATGATGGCGGCCTCGAGACCTTTTCTCTCCGCCCAGCGCAGGTACATCCGCAGCAGCATCTCCGCCCAGTCCTGCGCCTCCGTTCCCCCCGCGCCCGCATGAATCGACAGGATCGCGTTCATCGGATCCTGTTCGGCGCCAAGCATCATCTTTACTTCATCGGCCCGAAGGGCGGCATTGAGCCTTTCCAACTCGGAGCGGATCTCTTCCTGGGTCTGATCATCCTGTTCCTCGGAGGCGATTTCGGAAAGAATCCGCAGATCTTCGAGGCTGTTTTGCTGCTGTTTCCATTTCTCGACCGCAGCCGTCAACTGGCTTTTTTCCCGGAGGATCCCGCTCGCCTTTTCCGGTTCATCCCAGAAACCGTCGCGCAGGGATTCCTTGTCCAGCTCTCGGATGCGCAGCTCTTTTTCAGGGATGTCAAAGACAAACCCCGAAATGTTCGACTCTCCGGGCCAGATCGATCAGGGTCTCATGAATTCCTTCCAGCATTTTTCCTTCTCCTTTGTAGAATAAAATAGTACGGGATCAACACGATTCCGCACAGGTAAACAAACACGTCGCCATATGCCGCATAAAAGGTCTTTTCGTCAATGTATTTCACCTCACCCTTCAGAACGGTTCTTTCAAAGAGGCCCGTTTGGGAGAGGATTTTCCCCGTCGGATCGATGATGGCGCTGATCCCGGTATTGGCCGCCCGGACGAGGTAGAGCCGGTTTTCGACCGCCCGGAAAACTGTCATGGAGAGATGCTGAAAAGGCGCCGATGATTTCCCGAACCAGGCATCGTTGGTGATGTTCACGAGCAGGTCGGCGTTCTTCCGTTTGTAATCCCTTGCCGATTCCGGAAAGATGGCTTCATAGCAGATCAGGACGCCGATACGGCGTCCGTCGCTTTCGATCGGATTGAATCCCGTTCCCGGCCGGAAGTCGCCTACGCCGGCGACAAACTTGCCGATGAATGGAAAGAATTTTCTCAGCGGCACATATTCACCGTAAGGCACCAGATGCACCTTGTCATATCGACCCGCAACCGTGCCGTCCGGTCGGAGCATGTAGGCGCTGTTCATATAGGAGACCTTTCCGCCAGCCTCATCATAACTCGGACTGCCGAAGAGAAGCCGTTGACCGGACGCTTGGGCGACATCGACGACGAGCGCCCGCAGCGGATTGGAACCCTCAAAGTAGAAAGGCGCCGCCGTTTCCGGCCAGACGATCAGTCCCCCTTCCGCCGGGAGGGAACGAAGGGACAGGGAACGATAGATATTCAGCGTTTGCAACTGATAGCGGTCGTTCCATTTCATGTTCTGATCGATATTCCCCTGAACGAGCGCCACTTCGATGGAACTTTTCTTCTGAACAG
This sequence comes from Syntrophaceae bacterium CG2_30_58_14, assembly GCA_001873745.1. GTDB lineage: Bacteria > Desulfobacterota > Syntrophia > Syntrophales > UBA5619 > UBA5619. The sequence goes on along the minus strand of MNZQ01000162.1, from coordinate 3,693 downwards.
ATTCCCGAATTTCCGCCGCGCGAAAATGACCATAGCCATAGATGGCCGCGATTACGGCAAACGCGATCGCGATTTCCCTTCGCAGATGCCTTTCCCGGAATCGGAGCGTCAGCAGATTGTAAAGAACCGCGTTCACCATAACGATCACAAATGATATTCCATAGATACCCGTTATATCGGCGATCTGGATGATGTTTTCGTAAAGGTATTGGGAATAGGCCAGATTTTCCCAGGGAAAGCCCGTGAAGAGATGAGAACGGGCAAATTCAAGGATGGTCCACAACAACGGGGCCGAGAGAAGGAGGGCGCCTCCTCTTCTTTGGAGAAAGACGACGCCCATCGCAAAACAGGCCGTATAGAGGCTCAGGTATGCGGCAACCAACAGCATGGCCATGATCCCCATGTAAACGGGAAGATAGCCATATTGTGCGACGACATAGGAAATCCAGTAGAGGATTCCGATGTTTGCAACCAGGCCCGCAAGAAAACCGGTTTTAAACCCCTCCCAGGGCTCTGCATCCCGCAGCGCATAAAAAAGGGGAATCAGCGCAATCCAGGCCAGAACCCCGCTTCCAAATTTCGGAAAGCTAAGAAACAGAAGAAGGCCGGACAAGAGGGCCGCGGTCCGATTTGAAGATGCTTTCAAATGCGTTATCAATTGTTCAAGTGTTTCGATCATTCTCTACACGGGTTTCACGGATTGCTTTTCCATAACAACAAGAAGGGGGGTAACCATGTGGTCAACCCCCTTCGGCGATTTCCATCATGGAGCGCGATTATAGGGGGAACCATGAAAAGAATCAAGACAGAATATCCGGGCAGGCTGAGGATTGAATCCGCAGGCATGAGAGAATTTGGCCTTGTTGAGTTCTTCCCCTCCCGATGCTCAATTTCGTGGATCAGTCGTGGATCGTACATGGTTTGATGATTCCTCCGAACCGCGCCCTATCAGTTCCGCCTGACCGCCCGGATGAGAAGAACCGAGGAGATGGATCGCGGCGACAGACGGGCGTCCAGCCAGATCGGCACGCAATAGAGACGATTCAGCCATCGAAAGACGGTGACGACGAATACCGATGATGACACCCCTTGCCCACAGTCCCGTTTGCCCTTCCAGAAGCGTCCGAACAACGCGATCAGTGAGATGACCGACATCATGGTGATCTTCTCAAGTGGGCCCAGAACCTTCTGAATCTCTAACGCGTTCAGTCCGGCTTCCTTCAGATTCGCTTCCATCTCGTCCAGTTCGTAGCGGCGGAAATGGTTCACGAAACGGTCGTCACAGGCAAAATAAGAGCGGCGGTGGGGAAAAGTCAGGATCAGCGAGCCTCCCATTTTCGTGACCGACGCGATCTCGCGCAGTGCAGGCCGATCCTCCGGCAGGTGTTCCAGGACCTCCGAACAGATCACCTGAGAAAAGGAACCGGCCTTGAAGGGGAGATGCGTGGCGTCAGCCACCACGAAATAACCCCGTCCCTGCCTTCTTTTCAGCGTCCGGAGGGCCGGAAAAGAGAGCTCGGAATAGACGATCCGCTCCGAATCATCCACCATCGGAGAGAGACCGCTTCCGACCTCCAGGATTAGATCCCTCTTCTGAAATTGCATGCATTTTCGGATTGCACGCCTTCTCAAGCGATAATTGTAGAGATGATTTTTCAGGGAGACATAAGCGTCATCCGCAAAGAAATCTTCAAATCGGTTGCTGCTTGACGGAGTCACGGGTTCACCGGAAACAGTCTGGAATGGATGATCCCCATTCTGGTCAAACGGAAGTTCAGCGCCGTCCAGAGACAACCCAGGCCGTAGCGGATGCTGCGCCGGAGGTTGATCGAGGAGGCCTCCGTGAAGTATTTCGTGGGGCAGCTCACCTCGGCGATTGTGTAGCCCTGCCAGATGATCTGCGCGAGCATCTGGTTGTCGAAGAGGTAGTCGTCCGAATTGCCGTCCATGGAAAGGCTTTGTAGCAGTTCCCGGGAGAAGGCGCGGTATCCGGTATGGTACTCGGAAAGCTTCGCACCCAGAAGGATGTTTTCGGCCAGTGTGAGAAACCGGTTGGCGATGTACTTCCAGACCGGCATACCCCCCTTCAGCGCGTATCCCCCCAGGATCCGCGATCCGAGAACGCAGGGATAGAGGTCGTTTCCGATCATCGCGGCCATCGCCGGAATCAGCTTGGGCGTGTACTGATAATCGGGATGGACCATGATCACGATGTCCGCCCCCGCCTCCAGGGCCATCCGGTAGCAAGTCTTCTGATTGCCGCCGTAACCCTTGTTCCGTTCATGGACAAACACTTGGGTATGGGGGAGGCTGGAGGCGATTGCCGACGTATCATCCCGGCTCGCGTCATCCACGAGGATCACCAGATCGACGATCCCCTGTTCCATGACCTCGTCGTAGGTCTTCTGAAGCGTCTTCGCCGCATTGTAGGCTGGCATGACGACGATGACTCTTTTATCTCTGAACATTGCTATCCGATATCCCTAATGCGTTTTTAAATCAAGCCTTTCCCCCGCGTACTTCCTTACCATTGACCAGGCCCAAGAAATTCCCCAACCACATCCATGTATGGGACAATCATATATGAGGCAATCACGAAGTGCATTGCACCCTGATGAAAACGGCATTGGGATCTATAGCCGGTCTCAACCTTCATGATGCGTCAGGACTGAATTGGTTTTATCTTACAGTTCTCAATAAGGCAATGGTACCCGCTGTCAATAGTATCGCTTGCATTCCCAATAAAGATATTTGATACCGCATGTAACGTGAGATCAGAACGTACCCGTACGGCATGAGGTATAATAATAAGAAAAGGCTTGCCCACCAAATGCCAGGAGTTAAGTCTGAGCGACCCCACGTTAGCGTTGCGATCAAGAGTGCTATCCATGGAATTCCACCGATCAAACATATTCCGATTATGCGATCCCATGAAAACCGGAACCAGTAATTACCTGCCGACATCGATCGCCAGTTGTCCTGGGCCAACTGCGGATTAGCCAAACCAAAGGATGCTTGATAAATGTAGAATAATCCGGCACTCCATTCTTGCTGGCAATCTGCGCTTGAAATATCCCATATCCGGCGTTTGATTTTATCGGTGCAAACATTCCAATTGAATCCAGTTACGCACTGTCCATCCAGCTATAAACAGAAGCGAGATATGACAGGTACGAAGAAACTACCCAGCAGGCAAGCAGGCCGTTTGTCGCCGCCCGCATGTATTTACGACTGGCGAAGCGTTCAATCCCGGCGGCCGCCAGAAGCGCGAAGCACGGGGTTATTCCGAGCATATAGGTCGCCTTCGCGGAACTCAGGATCGGCACGGTCATAAACATATAGAAGATCGCCGCCATGTATAATGCCACGCTTCCCGCTGCAAAAAGGAGCGTCCGGCGAAGGGCGCCGCTTTTCGCCCCGATCGCCGCGAAAAATCCTCCCAGTATGGCAAAAGTCGGGAAAAGGGAAAGATAAAGCCCGGCCATCATGAATTTGTAGTTCCAGGGGGGGCGATTGTATGCGCCAAGAAAACCGTCCGCCCAAAGGGTGGAGTAAATCGCATCCCAGAATCCATAGAGCGATGAATATACGGGGTAGAAAAGTGAATAACCAAAGCTGAATATCTGCCGCAGTGTCCTGTATCCAGGATCCTGCCACCAAGCTATCCTTACTGTGTCATCCCACCCGCCTACG
>MNZQ01000119.1 GCA_001873745.1 Syntrophaceae bacterium CG2_30_58_14 | reverse complement strand
TAATCTGCATTGCCGTCCTGTTGCTGACCGCTGCGGGATCGCTGATTATTTATAGAAATTATCTTCAGGTTGAAGATGGAATAAAAGCTGCCTTCAACAGTCATCAGTTGGCCCTGGCCAGGTTAATAGGCCGTGGGGCGGAAATGGCCGTGGACGGCATCAGGCAGGGGATGGCGATAGCCTCGCGGATGCCCTCAATAATAAAGGGAAATGAAAGATGTCCGGCCGACATGAAGGTGTCCTATGGCGATCTGAAAGAAGAAAACATAAACCTCCTTTTCCGTCTAAATGACAGGGGAATCTCAACACATTGTCTTCCGGAGGAGAGGCTGAAAGGGGTGATAGGGAAAGATTTCAGCTTCAGGGAATACTACAAGGAGGTCAAAAGGACAGGCAGGCCATATATATCCAGGATGCTCCTGGCAGGCGGCGAGGAGTACGGGGAGGTGGAAGGCCGCTTCAAAACGGTTTTCATCGCCGTTCCCCTTTATAATAACGGCAAATTCGCCGGCGTACTAGGCGCAAGCCTCGATTTTGCCTCCATGCTCGAAAAGAGCATGCGTGTCGGGGAGATAAAGACAGGAGGGACAGAATACTGCTGGGCAATAGATGACAGGGGGGTATTCGTCGCGCACCCGATAAAGGAATTTATAGGCCGAGACGCCTTTGCCGTCAGGAAAGAGGAGGCGTCCGACATCTCTTTTGAAGAGATAGACAGGATCATGCGGGAAAAGATGATGAAGGGAAGGGAGGGAGTTGATACATATATCTGCGGCTGGCATGGCAGTCAAAAGGGAAAAATCAGAAAACTCATCGCCTATGCCCCATTCCACCTGGACGGCAGGCAGTATTCAGTGGCCCTGGCGACTCCCGAGAGAGAGGTCATCCTCCTGGGCAGGAAGAACCTCCTGAACACCCTGCTTACGATGGCAATCATTGCAGTTGTAGGGCTGTTTGGTCTCTTGTATATCTTAAACCTTGATCGACGGCGGATCGAGGCGCTGGGAAGGAAAGCTGGACTCGCAGAGAAGATAAAGGAATCAAGGGACTATCTGCGGAATCTCTTGGAGACCGCCAATGATCTCATCTATACCGTTGATATAAACGGTAATTTCACCTATCTCAATCCCAGGGTCGAGGATTATGGATACACGCCAGGCGAACTCCTGGGAAAGCGCTTCCTAACCATCCTGACCGAAAAGCATCGTGGAAGAAGATTTGAAAAATCTATCCGTGAAAAGATCCGGCAGAGCTACAACGTGGAAGCCAAGACAAAAGAGGGCATGATTAGAATTTGCCATCTCAGCACATCGCCTCTAATGGATCAGGAAGGCGCCGTTATCGGCCTTATCGCCACGGTCAGGGATGTCACCGAAAGTGAGCAGGCAAAGGCGGAGATCACACGCCTCAAGGAATACAGCGAAAAGATCGTGGCCAGCATCCCCTCCTCCCTCCTGGTGCTGGATAAAGAGCTGAACATAAAATCAGTCAACCGGACGTATCGGGAGACAAGGGGGATCAGGGACAACGATGTGGTAGGGAAAAATATCAAAGAGGTCTTCCCCGGCGATCTTCTGAAAGAAGGGGGACTCCTCAAGGCCTTTGATGAGGTGGTGGAGACCGGGGAGACCCGCCGGCTCTATGGGGTAAAACACGCATCCTCGGATCACCCGGAGAAGATCCTGAACATCACGGTAAGTGGTATCCGCCGTGCAGAAGAAGAAGAAGAAGATATCATCATGGTCATAGAAGATGTCACCGAAAGGGCAAGGCTGGCAGAGGAGGTCAGGAAAAAGAACAAGGAGCTGGAGAGCTTTGTCTATACCATATCCCATGACCTGAGGGCGCCTATCGTCTCTGTTCAGGGCTTCTCTTCAATCCTCCTTGCCGACTTTCAGGACAAACTGGACGACACGGGAAAAAGATACCTGGCGCGCATCCAGGCCAATGTCAGGCAGATGGAGATTCTCATCGACGATCTCCTCGAGTTTTCGAGGATCGGCAGGACGGCCGGCGCTTTTGAGGACGTCCCTTCCGTGGAGATAATCAAGGATGTCCTGGATGTTCTCGGCCCCCAGTTGAAAAAGAGGGGCATAAAGGTGAATGTGCGGGGCAACCTTCCCGTTATCCATTGTGAGAGGAACAGGATATACCAGGTCTTCGAGAACCTGATCCAGAACAGCATCAAATATATGGGGGATGCCGAAAGTCCGGAGATTGAGGTCGGATGCAGAGAGACAGCCGGCTTCCACGAATTTTACGTAAAGGACAACGGCATCGGCATCGATCCCAAATATCATCAAAAGATATTTCAGATATTCCAGAGGCTGAAGGAGGTAGACGCAAAGGGGACGGGCATGGGCCTTGCCATTGTGGAAAGGATTGTCGGGATTCATGGCGGTTCGGTCCGGGTGGAATCGGAGAGGGGCAAAGGGGCGACCTTCTATTTTTCTGTGCCTGAGAAGGCTTGATTTCTGCCGGTGACCCCGCGAAAAGACGCCGCCCGCTGTTTCGATATAAATACGACAAAAACCGGGCCGGGCTTATCGGCAAGATTATATTAGCTAAATTCCTGAAGCTCTCCCCCGCCGGATTTGAAAAGTTTATAGATGAAGCGGAAGGAGATCCCCTTTTCGGCGTCTTTCTTAAGAAGGGCGCTATTGTTGCCCGGCGGCTTGAGGGAGCCGAAAAGGCCGCATCCTGTGATGGAATGAGCCATGACGCTGTCGGAATTATCGGATACGCTCCATGTTTCACCATCCGCTACCGCCATCCCGGCTTCGGGAAGGAGTATCTGTTCAATGGCGATCCCAGCCTCTTTGAGAAGGGCGAGGCCCTGATGCGGAAGTTGAGGCTCATAACCGCCAGAAACCGGATCACCCATGAGATTTTGAACGCCGTTTTTATGCGCCAGGGGGATTATTTTCATTCGGGAAGCCCCCTTGATCTAAAGCCCCTGAGCCGGGCGGAACTTGCCCTAACAATAAGGGCCCACAACGGGGCGGATCCTGTGATTGACGCCAGCAGGATATCGAGGCTTATTGACGGCAAGACCGTTGTCGTCCCCTCCGATGGGGAAAAACCTCTCAAATTCTTTTTCCCCACCGGCCGGGACATCCACAGGCGCGCCATAAATGCGCTGATGGACGAGGAGCGGCAGGAGCTTGCCTCGGGGAAAACAGAGAGACCGCTTAATGACGGAGAGATCAGGGACCGGCTGAAGGAAAGACACGGCCTTGCCATTACCCGGCGGCAGGTGGGATTCTGCCGCCAGGGGCTGGGCATTCCCAATCTTCACCGGAGGGGTGGCGGCGGCGGTTATTCCTCCGAACGGTGCAGATTCTTCGCGGCCTGCCGTCTTGACACGGATTCCGTGAAAAAAAACGCCCCTTCAGCGCCCGGAGTTTACGAACTCAGTCTTGTGGACGCCCGGATTGAATACCCCAACGGCGCGGACAGCGTGTTTTACATCGGCAGCGCCGGAAATATCAGGAAGAGGCTGAAAGAACACCTGAAGCCATACAATAAGAACGGAGGCATAAGGAGATACGTGGAGGAAAATGATTGCCTTTTTAGATATATTGCTTTAGAAGCAAACTGGCAGGAAGAGGAGAAGAAGTTGTATGACCTGTTTGCGGCCAATTTCGGCGCCCCTCCCCGGTGCAACAGGGCAAGCCCGCGGGGGGGCAGGGAGTCGAATCCATGAAAATCCTGATCATCGAAGACAATCCGGACCATGCGGCTCTTGCCAGGCTGGCGCTTGATCCCCCATTTGAGGTTTGCCTGCTCGAATCGGGAAAAGACGCCCTGCTGTATCTGGAAGGTCTTGCCCGGGATGCCTGTCCCGCGGCGATCCTGCTGGACTATTCACTTCCCGGAATGGACGGCCTGACTGTATTTGGGCGTATCTTGGAGCGGGGATACGACATACCCGTGATCATGGTAACCGGCCAGGGTGATGAAAGGATTGCCGTCGAGGCGATGAAGAAGGGCGCGTATGATTATGTGGTCAAATCGGGAAACTATCGGGCGCTTTTGCCCTCCGTCATATTTAAGGCTGTAAAGCAGCATGAAATGGAAAGGGAGAAAGCGAGGCTCGCTCTCGATCTGGAAAGGCTTGTCATCACAGATGATCTGACGGGCCTCTTTAATCGCAGGTATTTTTATCGGAAGATAGAGGAAGAGCTGGTCAGGGCAAAGAGGCAGAACGGAAAGCTGACACTTATCCTGTTCGACCTCGACCATTTCAAGAAATATAATGACACCTTCGGCCATCTTGAAGGGGACAGGGCGCTTAAGGAAGTCGGGAAGATCATCCTCTTTTCCATCAGGGAGAAAGTTGACTCCGGCTGCCGCTATGGCGGGGATGAGTTTGCCGTCATCCTGCCCAGCGCGGACATAAAACATGCATCTGATGTGGCCGGGCGCATCCAAAGATCGGTCAGAGAAAAGAAGATGGGCAATATCGACATCAGCACGGGAATTGCGGAATATGATTCTGAAAGCAGTATGGAGGATTTCATCAAGGCAGCCGATGACGCGCTGTACGAAGCTAAAAAACTGAAAGGACGATGGGAGTTAGTATCAAATGTGGGAGTTAATATCAAATGAAAGGGAAACCGGTGGATATTCTGTTGGTGGAGGACAACGAGGATCACATAGAGCTGACGTTGAGGGCGCTGAAAAACAACAATCTCATAAATGACATTCATGTTGTTAAAGATGGGCAGGAGGCGCTCGATTTTGCATACCACCGGGGCAAATACCAGGACACGGAAAGATATCCCAGGCCGGGTTTGATACTTCTCGATATCCACCTGCCGAAGGTGGACGGTCTTGAGGTGCTGGAGACGCTGAAGAAAGACCCCGATCTCAAGTCTATCCCCATTATTATGCTGACCACGTCATCCAGGGATGAAGAGATAGTGAAAAGCTACGCCGGCGGGGCCAACAGTTACGTGACCAAACCGGTGGATTTTGAAGAATTTGTAAAGAAGATCAAATACATGAAACTCTACTGGACCATCGTCAACTCATTGCCGAAAGAGTGAATGAGACCCTTGAAAAATACGTATCCTGTCATTGCGAATCCGCCTGAGGCGGATGAAACAATCTCAAATTAGCTGTAATTACGAGTAGATTGCCACGGCTGTTTCCTTCGCAATCAATACAAAAATGATTTATTGCAATGATATCCATTGATAACTGTGTTTATCTCTCGTGAGTTTACCATCCATGAAGAAGGATGGTCTCGCAAAAAGGCATGATTCATGCAGTATACCGGCGAGTCGTCATGCGGCACTTAGCTTACAAGCGACGATAAGGACCGGTTCTAAGCATTAAATCATGCCATTGCATTCCGGGACATACTTGACATGCTGGAACGGATTCCGTATAAATATGGAAACATTTCCATAGAAGTGATTCCATATCATGGGGAGGCCCGATCGGAAGAGCCATGGCATCAAGAACCCTCCTATACATTCCCATCATCCACAGTCAGGCGGACATGGGCGCCCTGAGCGAGTCGATCAGAAAGGTGACCCTTCAGAAGCTCGGCGAGCGGGTCTGGCGGCAGAAGGTCAATCTTGTCAAGCATTTCTGGTCTGATGTGGAAAACATTCTCCATAAACTTACCCTTTCTTATGCTCAAACCCGCGTTTACCAGGATGGCCTGCCCGTTTGCGGCAAGGAGTTGGAGATTATTACGGAACTGGCAAAGAAGGGGAGCCCGAACCACCAGATCCTGGTCCGACTGATGGAAAAAGGGGCGACGATCTTGGGCACGGAATCCGCAGAACTGCTGATCGAAGAATATCATCTCATCAAAAGGGTTCTCAAAACCGGGGATGTCAAAGACGCGATAGCGATCGAAGCCCGGCAAAAAGCGGCAAGCGACCTTCTCCTCAAAAAACGGGATGAATTTATAGCGGCAAGGATCGACCAGACCCTGCAACCGGGGGAGACAGGCATCCTGTTCCTGGGCCTGCTGCACAACATAGCCGGCCTGCTGCCGGGAGATATTTATGTTCATTATCCCCTTAACCGGCCTCTGGCGGCTTCGCGTAAAAGGAATAAACAAGATGGCTGAGCCTATCCCCCGCGTCCTGGTTGTCGATGATGAAGAAGAAATCAGGAAGATCCTGAGCCGCATCCTGGAAAAGGAGGGTTTCAAGGTCATCACCGCCCCGGACGGTCAGCAAGCGCTGCAGCGGATCTGTTTTGACGCGCCGGATATTGTCCTGCTCGATGTGCGCATGCCGGGTCTTAACGGTATGGAGGTCCTCAAGAAAATCAAGGAAATTGACGACGATCTGCCGGTGGTCCTTGTCACGGCGTACGCCGATATTCATCAGGCCGTGGAAGCCATGAAGGAAGGGGCCTACGATTACCTTGCCAAGCCTTTCGACAATGAAGAGGTTGTCTGGGTTGCCCGCCGCGCCCTGGGGGAAGGGCAATTAAAGAGAAACCTCAAATCCATGAATGATCGCTATCGAGGGAACTTCGGTCTTATCGAGAACATGGGACCGAGCGACAAGATTGCCCGCCTCGCGGCCGATGTTCACCGGGTGGCAAAGTCGGACTTTTCTGTGATCATCATGGGCGAAACGGGTTCGGGCAAAGAACTTGTCGCGAGGGCGATTCACGGGGACAGCGCCCGGGCGGAAGCGCCCTTTGTGGCGGTGGATTGCGGGGCCATCCCGGAGAACCTTTTGGAGAGCGAACTGTTTGGCCATGAAAAGGGATCGTTCACCGGGGCGGACCGTCAGAAATTAGGCAAATTCGAGCTGGCCCACGGCGGCACCCTCTTTATGGACGAGATCGGGAATATGCCCGCCGGCTCCCAGGCGAAGTTCCTCAGGGTGCTTCAGGACCGGAAGCTCAATCGGGTGGGTGGGGTTAAACCTGTGGACGTGGATATCCGGCTCATTGTGGCCACCAACCAGGACCTCCTGGAAATGGCGGCCGGCGGGACCTTTCGCAAGGATCTTTATTACCGCCTGAGCGAATTTACCATTCAGGTGCCGGCGCTCCGGGGAAGAAAGGAAGATATCCCCTATCTGGCCAAACGTTTTCTGGATCTGGCCAACATCGAGCTGAACAAGATGATCCCCGGTTTTACCGACGCAGCGGTGGAGACGTTGATGTCTTACGATTGGCCGGGGAATGTCCGCCAACTCCGGTCGGTGATCCGGCGGGCCACCCTGGTTGCCAGGGATGAGATCACCGAAAAGGATATCAGCATCAAGCGGGCTGAGGTGCCCGGACTTGCCTTTTCCCCGAAGGTTCACGGGACGCCTTGGAAAAATGCATCATTGAGTGAAATTGTCCAGCAGAGTGTCCTTGCCGTGGAAAAGGAGGTGCTCACGGAAGTGCTTAAATTTACCGGCGGCAACAAGGCACGGGCGGCCAGGTTGTTGCAGGTCGATTACAAGACCATGCACACGAAGGCAAAAAAATTCGGCATTCAGCAAAACGGAGGGAACAATGACGACGAAACGCAAGTCAGATAGTAAGAAGACCGACGAAAATCGAAGCGACGTCGGGGGCGGCATTTTGGACAGTTTGTCGGGATTCATCAATAATTTTGGAGATCTGGCCGAGGCGGGGGAGCGCCTTTCTCAGCGCCGGACGGCAAAACAGGACCGGGGGGACAAAGGGGGCGCCGGGGAAAAGGCGGGGGGCGAAAATCGTTTCGGTCGCATCCTCAGCGGTTTGACCGACATCGCCGAAAAGCTCAGCGAGATCTCGGAGAAAGGGGAAACCGTCACCAAAAAGGGAGAATTTACCTTCCCCTCGAAGGAAGGGGGCGTCAAGGGAGTTTACGGTTTCAGCCTGAAAACAGGCCTCGGCGGGAAGGATGATGCCATCAAAGTGGAGCCCTTCGGCAATATCCGCAAGGACAAGAAGACCGGCGAGGCGGTGGTTCAGGAGATCCATGAACCCCTCATTGATGTCTTCGAAGATGAAAAAGCGACTACCCTGATCGCGGAAATGCCCGGCGTGGGACCGGGGGATATCAAAATCGATGTCCGGGATGATGTCCTGACGATTTCAGCCGACAAGGGGGAGAAGAAATACCGGAAAGAGGTCCTCCTCAGTCATTCCCCCGCCAAGGACAAGATCAAGGTGACCAGCAACAACGGTATCGTGACCATCCGCTGTGAAAAGGCGGGATAAATAACAGAAGAGGAATCATGAAAGAGATTGAAAAACCGTTTATCAAGCTGAAAGTGACGGAGGCATTGACCAAGGATGTCGGCCGCGCCCTGGCCCGGATGGGGCCGGAAGACCTCGAACGGCTCGATGCTGCCGTCGGCGACACGGTGGAGGTCGAGGGAAAACGCAAGGCCCTCTGCAAGGTCATGCCCGCCTATCAGGAAATCCGCGGTCAGTCGCGGGTCCAACTCGACGGCCTGACCCGGGAGAACGCCGGCGTCGGCCTCGATGAAACGGTGAAGATCAGCAAGATGAAGTGCCGTCCGGCGGAACGGATTGTCTTGACGCCGACCAACGTCACCCCGGCGGAGCGGGATCTGCAATACATCGGGAGCCTTTTGGACGGCCTGCCGGTCCTGGAGGGGGCAAAGATTCAGGCGGCCCTGTTCGGCAGCCGCGCCGCCTTCTTCAAGGTGGAATCCGTGACGCCCAAGGGTCCGGTGATCATCAACCCGGCCACCATCCTGGTCATCGGCAAGTCGCAGGGTGAAGAAGGGGGCGGCCGGACCCTCGCCTATGAAGACATCGGCGGCCTGAAATCTCAGCTCCAGCGGATCAGGGAGATGATCGAACTGCCGCTCCGGTATCCAGAGGTCTTTGAACGCCTGGGGATCGACGCGCCCAAGGGCGTCCTCCTCTACGGCCCTCCCGGCTGCGGGAAGACCCTCATCGCCCGGGCCATCGCCCACGAGACGGAGGCCAGTTTCTTTTCCATCAGCGGTCCGGAGATCATCCACAAGTTCTACGGCGAAAGCGAGGCCCACCTCCGGAAAATCTTCGAAGAGGCGACCAAAAAGGGACCGAGCATCCTGTTCCTGGACGAGATCGACGCCATCGCCCCTCGAAGGGAAAACGTTGTCGGAGACGTGGAAAAGCGGGTCGTCGCCCAGCTCCTTGCGCTGATGGACGGCCTGAACAAGAGACAGAACGTCATCGTGATCGCCGCCACCAACATCCCCAATGCCCTTGACCCGGCCCTGCGGCGTCCGGGCCGGTTCGACCGGGAGATCGTCATTCCGATCCCGGACCGGCGCGGCCGCATGGAGATTCTGGAGATTCACAGCAGGGGGATGCCTCTGGCGGAAGACGTCCGGATGGAGCATCTGGCGGAGATCACCCACGGCTTCGTCGGAGCGGATCTGGAGGCCCTCTGCCGGGAAGCGGCCATGAGTTGCCTGCGCCAGATCATGGGGGATATCGATTTCGCCCAGGCCGGGATTCCCTACGAGACCCTCGCGAAACTCGAGGTGCGCATGGAGGATTTTCTGTCCGCCCTGCGGGAGATCGAACCCTCCGCCATCCGGGAGGTGTTTGTCGAATCCCCGAATATCCACTGGGACGACGTGGGAGGGATGTCTTCCCTGAAAGCGCGCCTGATCGAGGCCGTGGAGTGGCCGCTGAAGTATCCCCACTTTTTTGAAAAGGCGGGCGTGACGCCGCCCAAGGGTATTCTTCTCGTCGGCCCACCGGGGTGCGGAAAAACAATGATGGCCAAGGCGATTGCCACGGAGAGCCAGGTGAATTTCATTTCCGTCAAAGGGCCGGCCCTGATGTCGAAATGGGTCGGGGAGTCGGAAAAGGGGGTCCGGGAGATCTTTCACAAGGCCCTGCAGGCGGCCCCCTGCATTATCTTCTTCGATGAAATCGACGCCCTCGTTCCGACCCGGAGCGCCGGGTCGTCGGATTCCCATGTTTCGGAGCGGATTCTGAGCCAGTTTCTGGCCGAGTTCGACGGGATCGACGAACTCCGGGGCGTCCTCGTTCTGGGGGCGACCAACCGCCTGGATATTTTAGACGCCGCGGTTCTCCGACCGGGCCGCTTCGATGACATCGTGGAGATGATGATGCCGGACCAGCAGGATCGGGAAGCGATCTTTGCCGTCCACCTCCGTCAAAAGCCTGTGGCAAAAGGGGTAAAATCCGCCGCATTGGCTGAGAAAACGGAAGGCTTCAGCGGGGCCGACATTGCCTCCGTCGTGCGGAAAGCGGCCATGACGGCGGTACGCCGCGCCGTTTCATCCATGGAGAAGGCCGGGGCCGGGGAGCCGGACATCCTCATCAGTCGCCAGGATGTCGAGGCGGCCATCGAGGAAGTGCTCAGGGGGATGGGATGAATCCGGGAATCTATCTTTTCTGCCTTACTCCGGCCGTTCCCCGTCCGGAGATCGTCGGGACAGGGATCGACGGGGAACATCCCCTTTTTGTCGAGGCCATCGGGGAGATCGCCGCTGTCGTTGCAGAGGTGAATATCGAGGACTTCACCGGCCCCGAGTCCCAACCGAAAATGGAAGATCTGGCATGGATCGGACCCCGGGCGCTCCGTCATGAAGAGGTCGTCCTCTCCGCAATGGAACAGGGTCCGGTGTTGCCCGTTCGTTTCGGCACGGTCTTTTCTTCCCTGGCAGCGACGGCGGAACCGCTGCGGCAGCGCCAGGACGTCCTGATGAAGTTTTTCCGGGATACCATCGATAAAAAAGAATGGACTCTCAAGGGATATGTGGATCGTCCCCAGGCCCGGGCGCGAATGACGGCGGCCCGGTTGGCGGCGGAAAAGGAGCAATTGGCAGGGCTTTCTCCCGGTAAGCGCTATTTTTTAGAGCAGAAAATCAAGGGAGCCGTGGACAAGGATGTGGCGATATGGCTGAAAGAGATGGGGCGAGACATCTTAAGCGTCGCGAAGAAGATGTCCGTGGGGTTCAGTGAATGTCGTCTCCAGTCGCAGGATGTCACGGGAAGGGACGAGGAGATGTTTTTCCACGGCGCCCTGCTCGTTCCCGACGCGTCCATGGAGGAGATGCAGCGCCTGCTTTCCGACTGGAACGCCGCCCATCAGGACGCTGGACTCTTGCTTGAGCTTTCCGGCCCCTGGCCGCCCTATCATTTCGCCCCGGTTCTTGAATAAATGTGAGGAGATCGCTCCCCTCCACAGGGTCATTCCTGCACAGGCAGGAATCAATCGTGCATGCGAGGATTGACGCGTGTTTGCAGACAATAACCCGAAAATCAAGCACTACGAAAAGCGTTTCGGAGTCATCGCCATCGACAAGGGATTCATCACGGTCGATGATCTGGCGAAGGGGCTTACTGTTCAGGTCAACGAGGATCGCAAAAACATGCCCCATCGCTTGTTGGGGGAAGTCTTTTTTCATATGGGTCTTATGGCGGATACGCAGGTCGAAGAAGTGCTCCATGATGAGATTTTCAGTAAAGCCCCCTGATTTCTCCGGGTATCATCCGACCATGCTGGAGGGTGAAATCACATGAACGATCTGACAAAAGCCGAACTCCTGGAAAAAATACTGAAACTGCTGCAAACCGACAGAGATCTGAACTTTCTGCTGTCAATGGACGAAGATGAGCTTACGACGTTATTGATTGCTCTCAGGGAAAGATTCGAGAACATGAAGTAGCTGAATATTGGAAAAAGAAGGATGCAGGCGATGAAGGTTATAAAGGGACTATGGTTTATCTGGTATATGGTGTTGTGAAAGAGCCGGCGGTTGTCGGCGCGTCCATGACGGGGCTGACGGGTCAGGCGGTGTCCTTTGTCGCCGGGCATGGACTGTGTGCAGCCGTATCGGAGCTGGATGCCGCAGAAGGCGCGCCGCCCGTTTCGGAACTCTTGGTCTATAGCAGGGTTGTGGAGGATCTCCATCGCCTGCAGGCGGTTGTCCCCATG
>MNZQ01000164.1:27129-35915 GCA_001873745.1 Syntrophaceae bacterium CG2_30_58_14 | reverse complement strand
CAATGAGGTAATTGCAAAACCATTTGTCATTCCCGAATGCCTCTATCGGGAATATGGTTTTTCAAGCTGTTAGAACCAGATTCCCGCTCAGAATCGTTGCGGGAATGACAGAATGGGGAGTTTTGCAATTGGCTCCAAGTATATTACTGAATCCCGGATGAAACAGCCTTTCTTGCATAAGCCTCAACCTTTCAGGGCATAAAAAATGGAAATCAGCATCACGAATGGCAGAATGCCATTGTATGTGCCATTTAACCGATTGAATGGCATTTCTAATGGCGCATCATCCAAGCGAATAATGGCCAGCATGTATCGCTCGACAAAAGTAACGAAATGTGTTACTTTGCCTGCGCAATTCATTTGAAGGGGAAACCTGTGACCGCAATGCAATTCATATCGGATCTGGTCGCAAGGGGGCGATACTGCTTCAGCACCGAGGAGGCGACCGATGCTTTGGGGACCACCGCTGTGGCCACCAGAGCGGCGCTCCGCCGCTTGCGGCAAAAAGATGAGCTCGCCATGCCCTCCAGGGGTTTCTATGTCGTTGTCCCGCCTGAGTTTCGGAATGCGGGGTGCCTGCCCGCCGGCCATTTTATCCCGGCCCTGATGGAACACCTGGGAGAAAAGTACTATGCCGGTTTGCTCAGCGCCGCCGAGTATCACGGCGCGGCGCACCAGCGTCCCCAGATCTTTCAGGTCATGGTGGCCAGGAACAAACCCGAAATCACCTGCGGCAAGGTCCGGGTGATGTTTGTGGCCAGAAAAAATGTGGCGCAAATTCCTACCGCGGATTTCAAGACCCCGCGGGGATACCTGAAGATATCCACCCCGGCTGCGACCGCCTTTGACTTGGTGGGATATCCGAACCATGCGGCGGGGCTGGACAATGTGGCCACCATACTCGCGGAGCTTGCTGAACATCTTGATGGAGAGGAATTGATCCGTCTGGCGGCGCTTTCACCCATCGCCTGGGCACAGCGGTTGGGTTATCTGCTCGAACTGGTGGGCGCGCAGAAGAAAACCGCGAAATTGGCAAAATTCATCTCTGAAAAGAATCCGGAGCCCACCCCTCTTACGCCATCGCGGCCTTTTGAGGGAATCAGCCAGTTGAAACCATGGAATATCCTAGTAAATACCCTTGTGGAGGCGGATATTTGATCCCACAGGACTTCATATCCGAATGGAAGAAGGCTGCCCCCTGGTCCCAAAATGATCAGGTGGAACAAGACCTGATCATCTGCCGCGCCTTGGTGGAGATCTTCAGCCATCCCGATCTGGCGGAAAACCTTGCCTTCCGTGGCGGCACGGCCCTTTTCAAACTCCATCTGCCGCCGATTCGTTATTCCGAGGACATTGACCTGGTTCAGGTCCATCCGGGACCAATGGGTCCTCTCATGGACGCCATACAGGAGAAACTCAATCCCTGGTTGGGGAACCCGAAACGGAAACGTTCCGAAGGAAGGGTGACGCTGACCTACCGGGTGGCTTCCGAAGAAGGCGTGTCGCTGAAGCTCAAGGTGGAGATCAATTCCCGCGAACATTTTACGGTTCTGGGATTCGAGAAACGCATCTTTGCCGTTGATTCGCGCTGGTTTTCCGGAAGCGCGCCCATCCTGACCTATCAACTTGACGAGCTAATGGGCACCAAGGTGCGGGCGCTGTACCAGCGCAAAAAGGGACGGGATCTGTTAACCTGTGGACGGCATTTGACACCGTATCCGTCCGGCCGGAGCCGGTCATACGATGTTTTCTGCATTACATGGATCAGGAAGGGCATAAGGTGTCCCGTGCGGAGTTCGAGCAGAATCTATCCGAGAAGCTGGACGATCCTATATTCATCGCTGATATCGGACCGCTCGTGGTTGCCGACAGTGGTTTCGATCTCCCCCGGGTGGCCGATTTCGTGCTGAAGCGATTGGCATCCCTGATCCCGGGGGAAGCCTGGCAAGAGAAAGTTCCCACTTGACGTTCATCTGTAAAACACTTTCTACGTGAGCCTCAACCTTACAGGTCATAAAAAATGGAAATCAGCATCAAAGGTCTCAACAAGAACTATTACTCGGAAGGCAAGACCATCGCGGCGCTGGATCACGTCGATCTGACGATCCCGGCCAACCGGATCTTCACGCTGCTGGGGCCGAGCGGCTGCGGCAAGACCACGTTGCTGCGCTGCATCGTCGGCTTGGAGACGCCCGACGCGGGGGAGATCGCGATCGGCGGCGAGGTGGTCTTTTCGACGGAAAAGGGCATCTACGTCCCGCCGGACCGGCGGGGGCTGGGGATGGTGTTTCAGACCTACGCCATCTGGCCGCACATGAACGTCTTCGACAATGTGGCCTACCCGCTCCAGGCCCGCAACGAACCCAGGGAGGAGATCGTCCGCAAGGTCTCAAAGACGCTCCATTTCGTCCAGTTGGATGGGTTCGAGAAGCGGCCGGCGACGAAGCTCTCCGGCGGTCAGCAGCAGCGGGTCGCCCTCGCCCGGGCGCTGGTCGCCGAGCCGAAGGTGATCCTCTTCGACGAGCCCCTCTCCAACCTGGATGCCAAGCTCAGGGAGGAGACGCGCAAGGAGCTGCGGAGCTTTCTCACGGAACTGAAAATCACCGCGGTCTATGTGACCCACGACCGGATCGAGGCCCTGTCGCTCTCGGATACCGTCGCGGTGATGAAGAGCGGCCGCATCATCGAGCTGGGGACGCCTTGGGAGATCTACTTTGACTCCGACCGGCGGTTCGTGGCGGACTTCATCGGCCGCGCGAACTTCATCGAGGGCAAGGTGTCAACCGGCGAGGATTCCTTCACGATGATCGATTCCGCGATCGGCGCCATCGCCTGCGAGAAGAAGATCAACGCCTCGCCGGGCGCCGCGGTCACCGTGTGCATCCGCCCGGAATTCATCCGGGTTTTGAAAGGAGACCATCAGGTTGGGCGAAACATCTTCCGGGGAAGAGTCGAATCCCTGGTCTTCGTCGGCGACGCCTACGAGGGGGAGATCCGGGTCGGAGAGACGCTGTTGATCTTCCGGATCGAGCCGACAACCGCCATCCGGGAGGGGGAGGAGATTGCCCTCCACTTCGACCCGCGTCACTGCTCGATCCTCCTGAACTGATGGATGCGAACATGAAGGCAGCGAATGATATCATTTCTGAGGAAACCGGGGGCGCGCTTCCGGGAAAGTAGGGACAGGGAAAGTAGGGACAGCTCCCGATTTTTCTGGAAAAAATCGGGAGCTGTCCCTACTTTCCTAAGGGTATCAGTGGTAATATGGATCATTTTCGCTGGCCAAATAAATTCTTTCGAGAACATGGGCTTTTTAGTCTTGTGGATGCCCATATGAAATTACTCCAGTCCTCAATGAGGTAAAACCACCGACTGGAGAGCCGGATGCGGGAAATCCGCCAGTCCGGTTCGGAGGGAGGGGCGATGCAAACCAATGTATCGTCCCTACCCCTATCAAGGGTGGGTATCTTTCAGGTCTCAAAGGTAACGTGCGATGAAAAAGAGCGGAATGACGCTGACGCCGGGCCTGATCGCGATTGTCGGATTCCTCACGGTCTGCCCCGTCGTCATGCTGATCCTGGGGAGCTTCAGCGAGGGGCTCAACGCCTTCGGAACGTTCACGCTCTCGAAGTACGTCAAGGCCTACAGCGACCCGGCCTTCGCCGAAATCCTCGTCAATACGGTTATCTTCACGATCGGCTCCGCGCTGGTTGCCACCGTCCTGGCCCTTTTTCTGGCCTATCTGAACACCCGAACGAACATCCCGTTCAAGTTCATGTTCCGGATCATTTCGTTGATTCCGATGATGGTGCCGCACATCCTCTTCGCCGTGAGTTGGGTTCTGCTGCTGAACCCGTCGAACGGCATGATCAACCTTTTCCTCCGACAGCTCTTCGGCTGGGAGGGGGCGGCGCTCAGCATCTACACGCTCCAGGGGATGATCCTCGTGGAGGGGCTCCTGGACCTGCCCATCGCCTACTTAGTCATCGCCCCGGCCATGTCGGCGTTCGACGTTTCGTTGGAGGAGTCCTCGAAGGTGTGCGGGGCGTCGAACCTGCGGACGCTCATGCGGGTCACTTTGCCGGTTCTCCGGCCGGCCATCCTGGCCGCGGCAACGCTCGTCATCGTCCGGAGCCTGGCCTCCTTTGCCGTTCCCTCGGTAATCGGCATGCCGGGGCGGATCTACGTGCTGGCGACCCACATCTACCGCGTCGTCGCGACCGGGTATGTCACGGACTACGGGATGGCGGCGGCGGTGGGCATGAGTGCGCTGGCCGCATCGATCACGCTGATCTTCCTCTACCGCCACCTGACCCGGGAAGGGGAGAAATACGTCACCGTCTCCAGCCGGGGCTATCGGCCGAGCGTGATTGACTTGAAGGGGGCCCGATATCCCCTTTTCGGAATCGTCGCGCTGCTATCGTTTGTGCTGATCGTCCTGCCGGTCCTGGTCCTCTTCTATACCTCCGTCGTTCCCTACTCCATGGTTCCGAGCGCGAAGGCCTTCGCGATGATGAGCTGGAAGCACTGGATCGCGGTCCTCAAGGACCCTGTTTCGCTGCTGTCACTCAAGAACAGCCTCTATCTCGGCGTCGGCGGGGCGACGCTGGGGATGATCCTCTCCTTCTTCGTCGCCTACGTGATCGTCAAGGTCCGGACGAAGGCCTCCGGCTTTCTCGAATCCTTGAGTTTTCTCTCATTCTCGTTCCCGGGGATCGTCGTCGGGATCGGTTTCATGTGGTTTTTCGTCCAGACGCCCCTCTATGCGACGATCTGGGCGCTCTTGATCGGCTACATCGCGACCTACCTGCCCTACGGAATCCGACCGCTGACCAGCGCCTTCGTCCAGATCCACAGCAACCTGGAGGAGTCCTCCCGGGTCTGCGGCGGCGGGCGGTTCTACACGATGCGCCGGATCGTCATCCCCCTCCTGGTTCCGGGAATCGTCTCCGGCTGGATCCTGATGGCCACGATGTTCGTCCGCGAGCTGAGCCTCTCGGTCGTCCTCTCCCGGCCGGGGACGGAGGTCCTCGCCGTCCAGATCCTCCGGTTCGCTGAAGACGGTCTGTGGGGGCGGCTCTCCGCGCTGGGGATCCTGATGATCTTCATCTCCACGACGCTGGTGATCATCGCCTCCCGGATCGGGGCGCAGTTGACGAAGGTGGATCCATAAGGGCCGCCAGGACCTCCCTCTGAAATGGTATTACGCCTTATCCCGGTAGCCGAACTCCTGGAGCATGCGGGGGTCGTGGGTCCAGTCCTTCGCGACGCGGACGAAGAGTTCGAGGAAGACC
The DNA here is from genome assembly GCA_001873745.1 of Syntrophaceae bacterium CG2_30_58_14. Lineage (GTDB taxonomy): Bacteria > Desulfobacterota > Syntrophia > Syntrophales > UBA5619 > UBA5619. Next base: position 30,621 of record MNZQ01000164.1, on the reverse strand, counting down.
TTGGCGGCGAAGAACTTCTCCATCTCTAAACGCGCCCTTGTGCCGATCTCCTTGAGCATCGCGCCCTTCTTGCCGATGATGATCCCCTTCTGCGACTCCTTTTCCACGTGGATGGTTGCCGCGATCCGAATCATGTTCTTCGTTTCGTCCTCCTTGAAGGCGTCCACGACGACGGCGGTCACGTAGGGGATTTCCTTGTGGGTGCGGAGGGTGATCTTCTCCCGGATGATTTCGGCGGCGATGAAACGCTCGGAGCGGTCCGTCATCATCTCCTCGGGGAAGTACCGCGGCCCCTCGGGGAGGAGCTTCCAGATCTCCGTGGTCAGGACGTCCACGCCCCGGCCTTTCAGCGCGGAAATCGGCAGGATCTCCCGGAACGGAAAAAGTTTGCCATAGGCCTCGATCAACGGCAGCAGCAGCGGTTTTTCCACGAGATCGATCTTGTTGATCACGAGAAAAACGGGGATCGTTTTTCCCCGGATGGATTCCAGAATGAACCGGTCGCCCGGGTGGAGGAGAGGGGCCGCCTCGGCGAGGAGCAAAATGAGATCAACGGTTCCGAGGGTTCCCGTCGCGGTCTCGATCATCGCCCGGTTCAGCGGCGTTGTTGCGCTGTGAATCCCCGGCGTATCGAGGAAAATCAGTTGCCCCGGCTGCGGCTCCGGGAGGTTCCGGATCCCCATGATTTTGTTCCGCGTCGTCTGGGGTTTGTGCGTCGTGATGGCGATCCGCTCGCCGACGATCGCGTTTAGAAGCGTCGATTTTCCCACATTGGGCCTGCCGATGATGCCGATGAAACCCGATTTGAACACTTCCGCCTCCGTTGCCGGGGACACCTTGCAGCAAGGTGTCCCCATAATTTCCGATGAGAGGATGCCGGGCGCCCAAAAAATCCGTTTCACTTTTTCCGGGGGTCACGATACCACGTCGGCCATCCGCATGCAAACCTTCCCTCGACGAACCCGGTCGGAAAGTAGGGACAGCTCCCTATTTTTTCCAGAAAAATAGGGAGCTGTCCCTACTTTCCGCTCCTCATCGAGGGGGAGGGATACAGGGAGAGGGGCATTTTCATATAAAGGGGGGCTTGAAAGAAAAAAATCCTTAAGTCAACGACATTCCCCTGCGAAGCCAAGTGATGCGACCGGCGCCGTCCGTCTGCAGTTGTCCGTTTCGATGCGCCAGGATCACGTTTCCCCGGGAAAGGGCGGGATCGGCCGTGACGCGGATTTCTTCGATGCCGAAGCGTTCCTTAATGAAAGCGATGTTTCCCCGCCCAGCGCCGCAGAAGTTGGAGAGATCGGCCGGAGAGATGGTGAAGTCGGCTGCCAATCGGTCGGCGTCGGCCATTCGGGAAGAGACGGCGCTGTTCTCCCTTTCGACGGACGAGAGCAGGGCGGCGGCCGACTCCCGAAAAAGGGCGGTTTCCACGAGAGACCGGAAGGCCGGGTGAAAAGGCCCCGCGACGACGGCCCCCGGTTCTTCCAGCTCCCGTGTGGTCTGGAGGCCGAGACGGATGACGGGAATCCCCGCCGCGGTCAGCGCCTTGAGGGCATTTTTACAGAGATCCGTCGCCTCCGGAAGGGTCAGGGGCCTGTACGTCCCTTGATGAAAGGCATGGGCGAGGGCGGTGTTCCTGAGGACGAGCGTGGGATGGATCCGGACCATATCCGGACGGAGCGCAATGGTCTTCCGGATGGTTTCGGCGAAAAGGTCGGGGCTGTCCCCGGGCAGTCCGGCCATCAGATGGATCCCCGTTTCGAAACCCTTTTCCCGAAGCAGGGTGAGCGCCCGGACGGTGTCGGTTTCCGTGTGACCCCGACGGGATTCCATCAGCACGCCGTCATGCAGCGACTGCGCCCCCACCTCTACGGTCGTGACGCCAGCGGTCTGTAAAAGATCGAGAGCCTCCTTGTCGATCCCGTCGGGACGCGTCGAGATCCGGATGCCGTCCACCGCTCCCTCACGGAGAAAGGGTGCGGCCATGTCGAGCAGACGGCGCTGCTCCTCCGGTTCCATCCCGGTGAACGTCCCGCCGTAAAACGCGATCTGCACCGGGCCGCCCTCCCGCGGGGCGCTCTCCAGGTGGGCGCGGACGGTTTCGGTGAACGCCGCTTCCGTGACCCTCTCCGGGCGATCCCCCGCGGTCAGCCGCTCGTTGCAGAAGAGACAGCGGTGGGGACAGCCCCGGTTCATCAGGAAGATGGGGATGATCATTCGAGCTTCTCCATGGCGATTCGGGCCGCCTGCTGCTCCGATGGTGCTGAGGCCGGCGCTTTTCCGGGCTTCTCCGCTGCGGTCGCCGCCGGGACGGGTTCGATTTTGCGGAGCCACTCCGTGGCGATTCGGGCCGCCTGCTGCTCCGCGTCCTTCTTGCTCCGGCCTTTTCCCGTCGCGATCACCCGCTCGCCGATCACAAGGCTCGTCTCGAAACGCTTGTCGTGGTCCGGGCCGGTTTCGGAGATCACCATGTAGCGCGGCATTTCCCGGAACAGAACCTGGCACATCTCCTGGACGGCGGTCTTGTAATCCCGATAGACGGCAGAGATATCCCCCTCCTCGATGAGCGGTTCGAAGAGCTCGGCGATGAAGGCGGCGGTCCGGTCGAAACCGCCGTCCTGGTACATTGCGGCGATGACCGACTCGAAGGCGTTTGCCAGAAGCGAGGATTTCATCCGGCCGCCGGAACCCTCTTCCCCTTTGCCGAGCAGAAGGTGTTCCCCGATTCCGAACCTCCGGGCCAGCTCCGCCAGCGGCTGTTCGTTGACGACGGAGGCCCGCAGTTTCGAGAGTTGCCCTTCGGAATGGTCGGGGAATTTTCTCATCAGCAAGTCGCTGACGGTCAGCTCCAGGACGGCGTCGCCCAGAAACTCCAGCCGTTCGTTGTCCCGGCAGGCGAGGGCGGCATTTTCGTTGACGAACGACCGGTGCGTCAACGCGTTGTCCAAAAGGGCGATATCCGCGAAATACCAGCCGAGCCGGTCCTCCAACCCCGTCAGTGCCTGAACCCGTTCCTCATTCATGATGCTCTCTCAATCCTTAGCCGTTGTTTGATGAACTCGTAAAAAGTCCGGATACTGCGTTACGCTTCACCCTTCGTCATTGCGGCGTACGGAAAAGTACGCCGCATTCCTCAGGATTCGCGCGCCTTGCCTGCGGCCTTTTTACGAAGCCATCCCATTTTCGCGACTTTTAAGACTTTTTTCAGGGGTCGTCATGGATGACCTCTGCGATCAGGTGGCCTTCCCGGAAGGCTTCGGGCATGACCCGGACGATCCGGTTGGCGGTTGCCCCGTCGCCGCGAACGGCGACGGGGATGTAGTTGTCGGAGAATCCGACAGGGAATCCGGTATTTTTATCGGTTCTCCCTTCGATGAGAACTGAAAGCGGCGTACCGATGAACTGCTCGGCGAACTTCTGCCGTTTCACCGCCCCGACCGCTCTCAGCCGCTCTGCCCGTCTCTTTTTCTCCGGCTCGGGGATCTGCCCTGCCAT
>MNZQ01000164.1:0-27110 GCA_001873745.1 Syntrophaceae bacterium CG2_30_58_14 | reverse complement strand
GGCCGCCGGGAGTAGGGGAAGACGTGGAGGTAGGCGACGGGAATCTCTTCCACCAGGCGCAGCGTGTTTTGAAAGGCCTCCTCTGTCTCGCCCGGGAAGCCCGCCATCAGATCGATTCCGACGGCGATGCCGGGAACGGCCTCCAGGAGATCCCGGACGAGGTTGCGGAAGAAGGCCGCATCGTAATTCCGGCGCATGGCGGCGAGAATCCCGTCGTCGCCGCTCTGCAGGGGGATGTGGAGGTGGCGGCAGACGGTTCCGGACGCCCCGATCAAGGCGATCAGTTCCGCATTCAGTTCGCGTGATTCGATCGAACTGAGCCGCAGGCGCTCCACGGCGCCCCCTTCCACGATCCGCCGGACGAGGGTCACGAGATCCGCCCATGGTTGGAGATCGCGGCCCCAGACGCCGAGGTGGATCCCCGTGAGGACGATCTCCCGGTAACCAGCCCGGGAGATCGAAGAGATCCTTTCCGCGACCTCTGGAGCGGGGAGGCTCCGGCTTGCGCCCCGCGCATGGGGGACGATGCAGTAGCTGCAAAAGGCGTCGCAGCCGTCCTGGATCTTCAGGAAGGCGCGGGTGTGCTCCGGGAAGAGGGTCGCCCCGAGGCGGGAGATCCCCTTTTGATCCCGAATGTTGCCGACCAGGACCCGTGGCGCGCCGGCCGTCGTTTCACAGAGGAGATCGGGAATCCTTTCCTTTTCGGCGTTGCCGGTGATGAACCGGACGCCGGGGATTTTTGCGATCTCCTCCGGGGCCCTCTGCGCGTAGCAGCCGGTGACCAGGACGGCCGCCGCCGGGTTTTTCCGGATCGCCCGCCGGATAAGCTGGCGGGACTGGTAGTCCGTTCGGCCGGTGACCGTGCAGGTGTTGATGATATAGCCGTCCGCCGCCTCCGCGAACGGGACGAGGGTGAGCCCGCGGGCGACGAGCGCCTCCGCGATCCCCGCTGATTCGCACTGGTTGACCTTGCAGCCGAGCGTCGCCACGGCGACTCTGACCATTTCCGCTTCCCGTTTCCGCTCCATTTCCGCCGTCAATGCGCCCTTTCCTCTCCGTATTCTTCCCCGGCATCTAATCGCCCGGCGCACCGTTTGTCAAGATGAAACGCTCATGACGGCCTGCCGTCACAAAGGACAATGAAAATCTCCCCTAACCCCTCTTTGCCAAAGAGGGAATAATAAAATCCCCCTCTAACAAAGGGGGATTGAGGGGGATTTGGGGTGCATTTTCAGATGAAACGATTTCTGGCCTTTCCCTCCCATTTCCGGTAGAATGGCGTCCATTTCCCAAAGGAGGTGACCCATGGAAGAGATCGTTCGTTCCGTGACCGAACATCCGCTGGTTGCGATGGCGGTTTGCTTTTCCGCGCTGCTGCTCGTCTATTTCCTGTTCAAGAGTCTGATAAAACTGGCGCTGATGCTGATCCTTGTTGCCGTGGTGATCGGCGGCTATTACTACTTCCGGTATCCGGAGTCGAGACCCGCCGACCTCAAGGAGGCCGTGGAGCAGGCCAGAGTCGGGGCGGGCAAGGCCGTCGATCAGGGGAAGAGCGCTTACGAGAAAAGCAGGGAACTGATTGAAAAAGGGAAAGATGCCTACGAGAAGGGCAAGGAATGGGTTGACAAGGGGAAGAGCGTGCTGGACCAGGGGATCGACAAGGGAAAAGATGCGGTAGAGAAGGGGAAGGAGACCGCCGGCGATCTCGGGAAGATCCTGGGCGGGGATGCCGGCAATCGTCAGAAGCCTTAGCAGGCTGTTGAAAAACGCTCATCTGCTGCGCTGCAAACCTCATCGCTCGACGTATTTCTATATACGCCTCGCTCGTCGGTTTTTGCGCGCCTTGCATCTAACCATTTTTGAACAGCCTGTTTAGCAGGAAAGTAGGGACAGCTCCCTATTTTTCTGGAAAAAATAGGGAGTTGTCCCTACTTTCCCGGGCGTTGCTTTCCATATCCCGGTGTGTTAGGAATTTTCAAGAAATATTCGCTTAAGCGGTCACCGGGAGCTTTTTTTTTTGCGAACGCTTCGATGGCTTTGAAAGGAGAAAGACGCATGTCCAGAGTGGTTCCGTTCCGCGCCCTGAGACCCGGGAAGCCGGTTGTCCGTCAGGTTGCCGCCCCGCCCTATGATGTTCTGAACGTGGCGGAGGCGCGGGAGCAGGTCCGCCGCAACCCGCTGAGTTTTCTGCATGTGGAGAAATCGGAGATCGATCTTCCCGATGCCGCCGGCGTGGAGGACCGCCGGATCTACGAGCGGGCGAAAGAAAATCTGGAGGCCCTGATTCATCAGGGGAACCTCGCCCGGGAGGAGTCCGCCGCGTTTTACTTCTACCGGCAGCAGATGGGGAATCACATCCAGACGGGGATTGCAGCCTGCGTCAGCCTCGCCGAGTATGAGAGCGGGCGGATCAGACGCCACGAATTCACCCGGGCGGACAAGGAGCGGGAGAGGACGCTTCACATCGACACGGTCGGGGCGCAGACGGGGCCAGTCCTCCTCACCTACCGCGGGGAAGGGGCGATTGACCGTTTGACGGCGCAGGTTGCCGAGCGACCGCCCGAATATGCCTTTACGGCGGACAATGGCGTCCGCCATACCGTATGGGTCATCCGGGATCCGGCGGAGATCCGGGCGATCACGGAAGGGTTCGCCCCGGTCGAGGCCCTCTACATCGCCGACGGCCACCACCGGGCCGCGGCGGCCGCCGCGGTTGCCCGCCTTCGAAGCTCCCGGAATCCCTGCGATCGGGGGGAGGAGGCGCACCATTTCCTGCTGGCCGTCCTGTTTCCCGACGATCAGCTCCGGATCATGGATTACAACCGCGCCGTCCGGGAGCTGAACGGCCTCACGGAGGCGGCGTTTCTAAAACGGGTCGGTGAAAATTTTCGGATCTTAGAGGGTTTTGCGGCAAAATCCCCGGAGCGGCGCCATGATTTCGGGATGTATCTGGGCGGGCAATGGCGCCGGCTGACGGCCCGGGCGGAGATTCTGCGGGAAGACGATCCCATCTCCGGCCTCGACGTCTCCCTCCTCCAGCAGAACCTCCTCGGTCCGATCCTCGGCGTCCAGGATCCGCGGACGGATGCGCGGGTCGATTTTATCGGGGGGATCCGCGGTATGGCGGAGCTGGAGAGGCATGTCGATCGGGCCGGTTTCGCCGTCGCCTTTTCCCTCTATCCTCCCACGGTGGCGCAGATGATGGCCGTCGCGGATGCGGGGAAGGTGATGCCGCCCAAATCCACCTGGTTCGAGCCGAAACTCTTGAGCGGCCTGTTTGTCCATCCGTTGGAGTGATCATGGACGCAAACCTTCTCCATCCAACGGCGGAAACGGTCGATGGGATCCTCGACGACCGCCTCCGGATCATCCAGCGGAAGAGGGGTTACCGTTTTTCGCTCGACGCGCTTCTGATTGCCCATTTTACCGACCTCCGGGATGGCGATGACCTGATCGACATGGGAACGGGGAGCGGTATCATCGCGCTGATTCTGGCGCAACGCTTCCGCTGCGGGCGTGTCCTGGGGATCGAAATCCAGGATGAACTTGTCGCGATCGCGAAGCGGAATGTCGTTCTCAATGGTCTTGCCGGGCGGATGGAGATCCGCCAGGGGGACGTCCGTTGCCCGGAGACCCTCTGCGGGCCGCAATCCTTTTCGGCGGCCGTTTTCAACCCCCCCTACCGGCGTCTCCGCTCGGGACGGACCAATTCCGATCCCGAAAAGGCGGTGGCCCGACATGAGATCGAGGGAACGTTAGCGGATTTTCTCACCGCCGCTGTTTACGCCCTCCGACCGGAGGGCCGTGTGTATGCGATCTATCCGGCAGTCCGAATGGCCGAGCTGATCGCGAGGATGAGGGCGTGCCGGATCGAACCCAAACGGCTGCGACTGGTTCACTCCCGTCTCGACGGGGGAGCGGAGTTCGTTCTGATGGAGGGAGTGAAGGGGGGAGGGGAGGGGCTGAATGTGGCGCCGCCGCTTTTCATCTATCAGGACGCCGGCGGTTACACCCCGGAGATGACGGAGATCCTCAGAGATCTGTCCGCTTTTCCCGCTCGCGGCGGCGGCTGATCTCCCGGACCATGACCCTCTCCAGAATCTCACGGAGCTCCGGGTCCCGGACGACATCGAGGCTCTCCCGAATCATCTCCCGATCGCGCTTCCGGAGCGGTGCGGGGATGGGGGCGCCGGGCGGAGGAGCGGTCGCATCCGGGGGGGGCGCGGGAATCTCGCCGATGGAGAAAAAAAGGCGCCGGAACTCCTCTTGCCCGGCGAGTTCGTTCATCTTGAGGAGGATCTCCTCTTTCAGGAACTGGAGCTGATGCAGCCAGGCCGGGGCGGAGACCCGGACATAGAGCCCGCCCCGTTTCACCGTTTCGGGCAAGGTCCGGGCGGCGATCTGGGGACCGACGGCGCGTGTCCAGAGGTCGAGGAGGCGCCGGTCCGTCGCGGTATGGGGGATGTTCCTCTTCTTGAGAACTTTTCGAAGGATCTCCCCGATCATCTCCGGTTTTGATTGCGATGTCCTTTTTCGCATGACCGTTTTTCTCACAGTTTGCCGTCCGGGTCAAGGGAAGCCCTTCTTAATCTGATCACCATGCACTGGAGATCCCTGGCGCTTGAAAAATAGGCGTTTTGATGGTAAGATAACAATAATGGCATTCCATTGACCGGTTCCGGTACGACGCCTTTCGGCGGGACCGCGATTCTTTTCAGGGAGGGCGCATGCATTCCACAGGCGTTGCGATGATCAGGACGGAAATGTGACAGACCGATTTCAAAAACAGAGAATGAGGATGGTCGATACCCAGATCCGGGTGCGAGGCGTTTCGGATCCGAGGGTGCTGAAGGCCATGGAGAAGATCCCACGCCATCTCTTCGTGGATGAGGGGCTGATCGATCAGGCCTACAACGACAATCCCCTTCCCATCGAACGCCGGCAGACCATCTCCCAGCCCTATATGGTTGCGTTGATGTCCGAAGCGATGGCGCTGACCGGACGGGAGAAGGTGCTCGAAATCGGGACCGGTTCCGGGTATCAGACGGCCATCCTCGCCGAATTGGCCGAACGGGTTTTCTCCATTGAACGCATTGCGGCGCTGGCAACCGGGGCCAGGAGGGTTCTGGATGCGCTGAAAGATTACCATGTGGCCATCCGGGTGGGGGATGGAACCTACGGGTGGCGCGAGGAATCCCCCTTTGATGCGATCATGGTGACGGCCGGCGCGCCTCGGATTCCCAAGCTTCTGATTGAGCAGCTTAAAGTCGGCGGTCGTCTCGTGGTCCCCGTGGGAAGCCGTAACTCCCAGGTTCTTCTAAAGCTGACCCGCATGTCGGAAGATCCGGAGGATCTGAAACAGGAAGATCTGGGCGGATGCCGTTTTGTCGATCTGATCGGGGAGCACGGATGGGAAAATTGACGAGCGAGACACCCCTCGCCACTATTTTTTCATGCGGCCCGCATCGTTTGAAATTCATGGGTTTCTTTCTGATCGGTCTGATGATCCTCTCCTGCTCGGGTTTGCCCCTCCGGGATGCCCGGCCCCGCGGGGTTTATCATCGCGTAAAGAACGGAGAGACGCTCTCCGCCATTGCCCGCGCGTATCGCGTCGACCTTCAGGAACTCGCGGAGATCAACAACATCCGCCGTTCTGACCGGATTGAGACGGATAGCGTGATCTTCGTCCCCGATGCGAACCAGATTCTGGACGACATCATGATCGCCGCCCGGCCGCAGGAACCTTCGTCGGCGCTTCCAGCGAAGGAGAAGCCCGTAAAAAACGAAGCAGCCGTTTTTGGAATGGAGATTCCAAAAAATAGAGCGGCGGTGGAGGGAAAACGCCAGCCGCAGCCGCCGGCCGAAGCGGCGGCGAAAGAGCGTCCGGTTCCCTCCCGGGCGGCGGAGAGGGATATCTCCCTCCGGAAAAGCGCCCGGACGTTGGAAAGCGGGGGAAAAGCAGGCCCGCCGGCCCGACCGAAGGAAAACGGTGAAAAGCCGGAACAGATCCAGTTTGACAAAAAGCGTTTCATCTGGCCGGTCAAGGGGACGGTGGTTTCGCCGTTCGGCGTCCAGCCGAACCGGATGTATTTCAATGGAATCCGAATCGCGGCCGGTGAAGGAACGCCCGTGCAGGCCGCGGCGGACGGGGTGGTCATCTTTTCCGCCCCTCTCAAGGATTATGGGGAGACGATCATTATCCAGCATGAGGACCACTACGCGACGGTTTACGCCCACCTGGGGATCAGAACCGTCCACGGGGAGGCGAGGGTCAAGAAGGGAGGCCGGATTGCGTTTATCGGAAAGGCCGCCGCGAAGGAGGTCGCCTCTCTCCATTTCGAGATCCGCCATAACAACAAGGCCAGGAATCCCCTTTTTTTTCTTCCCTAAAGGGGACACCTTGCCGCAAGGTGTCCCCGTGGCGCCGGCAGTCCTGAGACGAGGTAAGCAGCGGCAAATTATTGAGACGAAAGAGGAATCGTAAATCGTATTGACTATTCCATCAGAATCAGATAACCTTCTAAGTTCAAAATAAATTCTTTGGGTGTAAAAATGTTCAAGATAGGCGATTTGGCGGTATATCCGGCACAGGGAGTCGGGGTCATCGAGGCGATCGAAAACCGGGATGTCGGCGGAAGCAAGCAACTGTTCTATATTATGAAGATCATGGGCAACGGCATGAAGATCATGATTCCGATGGATGGCGCGAAATCGGTCGGTCTCCGCGAGGTGATCCATGAGAGGGAGATCCCCAAGGTTTATGCGATCCTCAGAAACAAGGATGTCACGATTGACAAGCAGACCTGGAACAAGAGATACCGGGAATACTTAGAAAAGATCAAGACGGGATCGGTATTCGAAATTGCGCGGGTCCTGCGGGATCTCTTTATCCTGAAAAACGACAAAAACCTCTCCTTCGGGGAGAGAAAGATGATGGATACGGCGAAGAGCCTGCTCATCAAGGAGATTTCGGTGGCGAGCAATGCAGAGGAGACCAAGATCGAAGAGGATCTGAAGATGATCTTTACCGTACAATGACGCCGCCCCGCCTCACGGGGCAGCCATGGTCTTTGCAAAAAAAACGAGAACATAAATAAGTAAAGGGGATGATTGGATGTGATTGTAAGGATTCTCTTGATCCTGGCCTGTTCCTTAAGCGGTTATTCTATCGCCTACCACAGCTATGACCAGTGGTGGCAATGGGCGGCCGGGTCGGTTTTGGGTTTGCTCATGGCCATCTTTGTCATCCAGGTCGAGCAGGCCATACGGAAGGTCTCCCTGCGGGTGATCCTGGGCGGGGTGGTGGGGATGATCATTGGTCTCCTGATCGCTTTCCTGTTTGCCTATGGTTTGAGTTTTGTTAGCAATATCATGGAAAAACGCCAGGTTGTGCCCTGGATCTACGCCTTGCTTACGGCTACCATGGGTTATCTGGGTCTTGTTCTCGGCTCGAAGAAGGTGGAGGAGGTCAGCCTGTTCGGCTGGGGGCCGGCCAAGGAGATCAGCGATTACCGGATTCTCGATACCAGTGTCATCATCGACGGCCGGATTGCCGATATCTGCGACACCGGTTTCATGGAGGGCAACCTGATTGTCCCACGTTTCGTCCTCGATGAGTTGCAGTACATTGCCGACTCCTCCGATTCCATGAAGCGGGCCCGCGGCCGGCGGGGGTTGGACATCCTCAACCGGATGCAGCGGAGCAGCGGGATCTATATCGACGTGGTGGACCACGATTTCCCGAAAATCAAGGGGGTGGACGCCAAGCTGGTCGCGCTGGCCAAGAAGACGAGCGGCAAGATCATCACCAATGATTTCAACCTCAACAAGGTTGCAGAATTGCAAGGCATCAAGATCCTCAATGTGAACGAGCTGGCCAATGCGTTGAAACCGGTGGTTCTGCCGGGCGAACTGATGACCGTCAAGATCATCAAGGACGGCAAGGAGCCGGGGCAGGGGGTGGCCTATCTGGACGACGGGACGATGATTATCGTTGACAACGCGCAGAAATACCAGGGGGCGAGTGTGGAGGCGCTGGTGACCAGCGTTCTGCAGACGACGGCCGGGCGGATGATCTTTTCGGAACTGAAGGCGGTGGTTGCGGACAAGAAACCCTACGGGGTGAATGCGAAACCATAACGATCCTGAGGCCCGGCGATGCGCAATCGCCGGGCCTGAATTGTTTTTGGGGCGGCGCCATGAAGACGATCGCGATCATCCCCGCCGGGGGTGCGGGGAAACGGATGGGGGGATGCGTTCCCAAGCAGTACCTCTCTCTGGCCGGAATCCCTATCCTCGTGCACACCTTACGCGTATTTCAATGTTCCTCGCTCATCGATGAAATCCTTCTCGTGGTCCCGGAAGGGGACATCCCGGATGTACGGCGGGATCTGGTTGAACGATACCGCATCTCCAAGGTCCGTTTGGTCCTTCACGGCGGAAGGGAGAGACAGGACTCGGTGAGAAATGCGCTCATGCATCTGCGTGACGAAGACGAGGGGATCGTCATCCATGACGGCGTCCGGCCCTTTGTCGCCGGGGATCTGATCGAGCGGGCCGTCGCCGGGGCGAAGGAGTTCGGCGCCGTGACCGTCGGCGTCCCGATCCGGGACACGGTCAAGGCGGTGGACGCCGCGGGAGGGGTGGTCAAAACGATCTCCCGTGAAGGTCTCTGGCTGACGCAGACCCCGCAGGCGTTCCGGAGAGAAGTGATCCTTGCCGCCTATGCAAGGGCCGAGGCGGACGGATTTTACGGCGCCGACGACGCCTCCCTGGTTGAAAGAACGGGAATCCCCGTCCGGATGATCTCCGGTGACGCGGATAATATCAAGGTGACGATGCCGGAGGACCTGGCGCGGGGCGAGATGATCCTCCGCCGCATGGGGACACCTTGCCGCAAGGTGTCCCCCCTAACAACATAATGCCGCAAGGTGTCCCCGTTCACGCAGCGAAAAACGGTAAGGGGTAAGGGGTCAGGGGTGTTGATTCGGGTATGCAAAAGGGTGGAATGAGAATCGGCTTCGGCTATGACAGCCACCGCCTCGCGGTGGGAAGAAGGCTTGTTCTGGGCGGGAAGGAGATCCCGCACGAAAAGGGGCTTTTGGGCCATTCGGACGCCGACGTCCTGATCCATGCCGTCTGCGACGCAGTTCTCGGCGCTGTCGGCGGGGGCGACATCGGCAGGCAGTTCCCGGATACGGATCCCGCCTATCGGGGGATCTCCAGCCTGATCCTGCTGGAACGGGTTCGGGAGCTTGCCGTCGCGAAGGGTTTCCAGGTCTGCAACGTGGATTCGACGATTGTTCTGGAAAGGCCAAAACTGGCCCCCCATCTTCCGGCGATGGTGGAAAATATCGCCCGCGTCCTGCAAATTTCCCCCGCGCAGATAGGGGTGAAGGCAAAGACCAACGAAGGGATGGGTCTTGTGGGCGCCGGGGAGGGCGCGGCGGCCTTCGCCGTTGTCTTGGTCGAAGGGGAGGGCCTCTCATGACGTCGCCCCGAATCCGGGTGCGGTTTGCGCCGTCGCCCACGGCGTAAAAACATATTCCCTCTTGACCGGGAGTGCATTGGTGAGCCATAACTTAAGCGTCATCCTTGGTCCGGCTTTTTTTAGCAGAATGGATCGCAACCTGCCCACAAGAATCAATACAGGAGGAGCCATGAAATTCATCGATGAGATTGACGTTCATGAAAAAAAGGTATTATTCCGGTTCGATTTCAACGTCCCCCTCGACAGCTCCCTGAACATCACGGACGATACGCGGATCAGGGCGGTCCTCCCATCGATCAACTATGCCCTCGATGAAAAGGCCCGCGTGATCATCATGTCCCATCTCGGTCGGCCAAAGGGCAAGGCGGTATCGGAGATGAGCCTTGCCCCGGTGGCGAAACGCCTCTCACGGCTTCTGGGGAAAGAGGTCCCGTTGGCCCCGGACTGCATCGGCGAGGAGGTCCGGAAGAGGGTCGATGCGCTGAAACCCGGATGCATCCTCCTCCTCGAAAATCTCCGTTTCCACAAAGAGGAGGAGAAGAACGACGAAGCCTTTGCCGCCGAACTGGCCGGCATTGCGGATGTCTATATCGATGACGCCTTCGGCAACGCCCATCGCGTCCACGCCTCAAACGTGGGAATCACCCGCTTTGTTCCGGTGTGCGCCGCCGGCTTCCTCGTCAAGCGGGAGCTCGGTTATTTCAAGAAGGCCCTGGACAAGCCGGCGCGGCCGTTCGTTGCGATCGTCGGCGGGTCAAAGGTGTCCGGGAAATTGGAAGCGGTCGCCCATCTGATCCGGAAGGTCGACAAGATGATCATCGGCGGCGGGATGGCCTTTACCTTCCTCAAGGCGCTCGGATACAACGTCGGTAAATCGCTGGTAGAGGATGACCTGCTCGACCAGGCGACGGAGGTCATGAAGAGGGCCCGGGAGTTTGGGGTCAAGTTCTATCTGCCCATCGACTGTGTGATTGCCGAAAACAAAGATGCCGGCGCCGAGACCAAGATCGTGCCCGTTCAGGAGATGAATCCCCATTGGATGGGCCTCGACATCGGTCCGGCGACGATCACCCTTTTCACCGAGGTGCTGGGAAACGCAAAAACCATCGTCTGGAACGGTCCGATGGGGGTCTATGAGATCGACGCCTTTAGCCGGGGGACTGCGGCTCTGGCCCATAGCGTGGCGAACTCCTATGCCCTGACCATCGTCGGCGGCGGGGATACGGATGTGGCGATCCATCAGACGGGAGAGAGCGACAAGATTTCCTACATCTCGACGGGCGGCGGCGCCTCCCTGGCGCTCCTGGAGGGCAAGATCCTGCCGGCTGTGGCCGCGCTGGATCGCTGCGGGGATGAGACAGGTCTCCCTCCCTCTTCCGCTCAGGCCAAATCCTGAAGCGATGGCATGAGAAATATCCAACTGGTCATCGAATATGATGGGACAGCCTATTGCGGCTGGCAGCGCCAGGAAAACGGGCTTTCCATTCAGCAGCTCCTTGAGGAGTCCATCGGTCGGATGACCGGCGAGGCGATCCGGGTCATCGGTTCGGGAAGGACGGATGCGGGGGTGCACGCCCTCCGCCAGGTTGCCCATTTTCATACCGATTCCCGGCTCGGCGAGAGAAACTTTCTCATGGGGATCAACAGTCTTCTCCCGGCGGACATCGTTGTCCGTGAGGTCCGGGAGGCCGATCCCTCTTTCCATGCCCGCTTTTCCGTGAAAAGCAAGGTTTACCTGTACCGGATCTGCAACCGTCCGGTCCGGTCCGCCCTGGAACGGCATTACGCCTGGTTCGTATGGGAGCCCCTGTCGCTTTCGAAGATCAACGGGGTGCTGGATCTTTTCCGGGGGAAGCATGATTTTTCCTCGTTCTGTTCGACGCACACGGATAGCCCGGACCACATCCGGACGATTCTCGACATCGTCGTTGAGAAGGATGACGCGGATATCATCAATATTTTTGTGGAAGCCGACGGCTTCTTGAGGTATATGGTCAGAACGATCGTCGGCGCTCTGGTCGATGTCGGCCGGGGAAAATGGTCCCGGGGAGAGGTGGCCGAAATTATGCTGGCCAGGGATCGCAGAAGGGCGGGTCTTACGGCGCCGCCCCACGGACTGTTTTTGAAGGACGTAAAATACGGATGAAGATACTTGTTTTGGGACACAAGGGGATGCTGGGAAGCGATCTGATGCTCCGCCTAACGGCGGCTCATGACGTGACGGGAATCGACATCGGCGACTTCGACATCACGGCGGGGGATGACTGTGCGCGTGTGATCGCGGAATGTTCGCCGGAGGTCGTCATCAATGCGGCCGCCTATACCAATGTGGACGGTTGTGAGGCGGATCGGGAGCGCTGTTTTGCCGTCAATGCCGGCGGTGTGAAGAACATTGCACTGGCCTGCCGGGGAAGGGGGATAAGGATCGTCCATTTCAGCACCGATTACATCTTCGATGGCCGGAAGGAGACCCCGTATGTGGAGGCGGACCCGCCGGCGCCGCTGAATGTTTACGGGGCTTCCAAATTGGAAGGAGAGCGTTTTCTTGAGGCTTTTTCCGACCACTGGCTTCTGATCCGGACGGCCTGGCTCTACGGCCAAAACGGCAAGAATTTTGTGAAGGCCATCCTGGAAAAGGCCTCTGCTGTGAAGACCATCGATGTGGTAGATGATCAGATCGGCGCCCCGACCTATTCCCGGGATCTCGCCGCCGCCGTCCAGCTCCTGATCGAAGGGGGGCAGGAGGGCGTCTATCATCTGACCAACCGTGGACGCTGCAGTTGGTATGAATTTGCGTGTAAAATATTGTTGTACGCGGGGAAAACCGATATAACCGTGAGACCGATCCGTTCTCAAGGTCTGGCGCGGTCCGCGGTCCGACCCGCCTGGAGCGTTCTCAGCACCCGGAAGTTCTCGGAAGAGACCGGAAAGACCATGAGATTCTGGCAGATCGCACTGCAGGATTACCTGGGGCTGACGGGCTGCCGCGGATAGAAGCGGGCAAGGAAAGGGACCAATTTACGCGAATAAAATCAATTTGAATTGGTCTTGAATTGGTCTTGACACCCCGAGGTGAATCCCGTATATTTCACCCCGATTCTTTGCGCGACGGTTCTTCGGACGGCGGGTTTTGGATGACGGCGGGCGCCGATCGTTCCGTTTTTTTGGTGATGATGCAGCAGGGGATATTGCTGCACTTCAACGATCAGGGTCAATGGGTTAAACAAATGAAAAAAATGGTCATTTTCGCGGTTTTTGCGGGTCTGCTGTGGTCGGTTCCGATGGTTTTGGCGCAGACGAAGATCCAGGCGGAAGGGATGGCGGTCATCATGAACAACCGGGTGGACATCGCCCGGGAGAAGGCGCTGGATGGCGCGCTGCGCAGCGCCGTGGAAAAAGTGGTGGGGGTTATGATCTCCAGCGCCTCGGAGGTGGAAAATTTCCAGCTCAAGCTGGACCGGATCCTTTCCGAATCCAAGGGATTCATCAGCAACTACAAGATTATCTCCGAGAAACGGCAGGGTGACCAATTCGAGGTGGCCATCGAGGCCGAGGTGGGTCGGGAGCGCCTGAAGGATCGCCTGGAGGCGGTCAACCTGATCATCACCCGCAAGGCAAAGCCGCGCCTGATGCTCCTGTTTACGGAACGGGCCCAGAAGGACGCCGTGGCCGAGGCGGCCATGTCCCGATATTTCATGGGAAAAGGATTCAAGCTGATCGATGCGGAGCTCCTCCGGAGGCAGGGGGGCGGAAATCTGCCGCTGGATCCGAAGGCGGTGAGCCGGCTGGCCGGACAATACGGCGCCGAGATCGTCATGATCGGCGCGGTTGACGCCGCAACCACCTCCTTCAATGTCGGCGGCATTGAAATGCACAGCAACAAGGTGACGGTTTCCGTCAAGGTGATTAATGGCGATACCGGAGAGGTCATTACGACGGACAGCAAGGGCGGATCGGCCCCCGGAATGAAGGGCGACCTGAAGAAGATTACGGAAGAGGCCGCGGAGAAGCTCGCCCGCCAGATGATGGAGGAGGTTCTGGAGAAGTGGTCCTCGGAACTGACCAATACGGTGACGGTCAAGTTGGTCGTTTCGGGCCTCGATTCTTATGAGACGCTCCAGCAGTTCAAGGACCTTCTCTCCACGGAGGTGAAGGGATTCAAGGAGGTGCAGCAACGCGCCTACCGCCGGGGAGAGGCGGAATTAGACGTGGAGATGCGCGGAAACAGCCGGAGTCTGGCGGACGATCTGATGGCCATGACCTTGAATCAGAAAAAAGTGAAGATCCTGGGAATTACCGCCAATCGGGTAGATGCGGGGGTTCAACCTTGAGCCGCCCGGAGGCGCGAGATGGATGCCTTGTCGGCTTAAAGAGACGGGCGCGGATCGATGATAATACCCTTTCGGGGAAGATTGGAGGACGTGATGAAAAAGCGTAATTTTCGGGTTTTGCTGGTCGGTATTGTGGTTCTCATCCTGATTTACGGCTGCGCCGTCAGTGAAAACTACAAGACGGGTCAGGATCTGGTGAACCAGAACCGGTGGGATGAGGCCATCGGTTACTTTGAAACGGCTCTCAAGGAGGATCCGGCGAACGCGGAATTCAAGAGTTCCCTCCTCCAGGCGCGTCAACAGGCGGCGAATCTCCATCTCGAAAAGGCGAAACAGGCCCTCAGCGCTGCACCCGGGCGGAACTTGCGCGCCTTGGAGCCGATCACCAGGGAGGCCGCCATCGCCTACAACCTCGCCCCCGGGAATACGGCGGTCAAATCCTTTCAGGATCAGCTCCAGGGAAGGGTCGCCGCCCTGCGGACGGAGGTCAAGGCCCTCTACGATAAGGCGGAAACCGACATCCTGAAGGAGGATTGGCTTGCCGCCGTGACGAAGCTGCGGCAGGTCAATCAGATCTATACCGGATATGAAGATGCGGGGGGCAAGCTTGCCCGCGCGGAACAGGAAGGGGCGAAGGTCCTCTATCAGCAGGGTATTGAGCTCGGAAAACAGGAAGACTGGAAGATGGCGGCCCAGGCCTTCAAGACCGCGATGGAGATTAATCCCAAGTATCTGGACGTCGCCCGGCAGTATGAACAGGCCAAATCCCGGGACAATGCCGATTACGCCATCAGCGAGTCGATCAAGGCGGAAAAGGCGCAGAAATGGGAGCGGGCGATCCTGCTTGCGGAAAAGGCCGCCGACTACCAGCCGGACAACCGGGAGCTGCTCGCCAGGCTGGACCAGCTCAAGGTCAAGGTTGCACAGGGTTTCTTCGATGATGCGGTAAAACAGGTCAATCAGGGCCGACTGTATGAGGCCATGAGAAAAATCGAGCTCGTCAAGACGTACAGCCCATCCCTCCAGACGGATCCCATATTCAGGGAATTCATCAAGAATTTCTGTGCGAAGCTGATGGAGCGGGCGCAGAAGTACGGCGAAAAAGAACAGTGGGGGAACGCCCTGCTCTGGTATCAGAAGGTGGAGACGCTGTCACCGAACTATCCGGAACTGTTCCAGAAACTATTAGAAACGCGGGATTACATCACCAAGAGGATCAAGAAATCGATCGCCGTTTTCGATTTTTCCAGCCCCAGCAACAACAAGGATGCGGGGAAGATCGCGGCGAACAAGCTCATCGCCTACCTCCACAAGAATGCCAGCGGGGATCTCCGGATCATCGAACGGGAAAACCTCCAGTCGATCCTGCGGGAGATGCAGCTCGGCCAGACGGGCCTTGTCGATATCAAGGCGGCGCAGAATGTTGGTAAGATGAGGGGGATCGACACCTTCATCATGGGGGACGTCCTCCACTACACCGCCAAGACGACCGACATCCCGAGCATCAGCCAGGTCAAGGTCCTCGTCGATGAAGAGGACGTCCGCAATCCGGAGTTCTCCGACTGGCTCATCATGCATCCGAAACCGAGCTCGGATGATCTCAAGACGGCCCCGACGCGGACGGTCAAGAAACGAAACTACCAGTTTATCTCCTACAAGCAGGGGTCGGCCAAGATCAACGCGATGTTGGAGGTATCCTACAAATTGGTCGATACTTCGACAGGGGAGAACATCGTCACAAACACCGTCTCCGGGAAACTGGTCAAGAAGGACAAGTACCAGGACGGCGTGCCGGTGGCCAATATCGCCCACGACCCGCTGGAACTCCCGACCGACGATGAGGTCCTCGATGAACTGACGAACGCCAAGGTGTCGGAGATGGGACAGAGCGTCCTCAAAAATTATCAGAGCCTGGAGGTGGCCTACTTCAACGAGGCCCAGCAGCAACAGAAGCGCAGAAACATCGAACAGGCGGTGGAAAAGTACATCGACGCGGTCTATGATGAAAAATTGAAGGGAATTTCGACGCCCGTTTCGCAAAAATCCCTTGAATCCATTGATAAACTGATTCAGGGTCTGTAAAACCTGATGGTTTGCATCCTGATTTTGTAAGCGGGATGCCCCGGGAGAAAACCCATGGGAAAGAGGTTTTTCGCAGTCATCGTTTTTCTGCTGTCGGTCTGTCCTTTCGTCGCCTTCGCCGCACCGTCGCAGGTCCGGATCTCCGTCTTCAATTTCGGGACGGTCAATCTGGAGGCCTCGGGTCTCGGGGCGACCGTGACGAACCAGCTCATCAACCTGCTGGGGGAGGACGCCTCCCTGACGATGCTCGACCGGAAGGAGCTGGAGGCCTTTCTCAGCATGAACGACCTCCAGCAGAACGACAACATCGACAACGTGGTCAACATCGGCGCCCGTCTCGGTCTCAATGTGGTCGTCGTCGGAAGCGTGGAGAAGAAGGGGTCGGTGATCAGGGTTCTGTGCAAGGCGGTTCAGATCGAGCAGAAGAAGGCGATCCTGAGCGTCCGGGTCGCTGCGGTCGGCGAAGCCGGGCTGGCCGGCGAGCTGAGGAAGTTGAGCCTGCAGGTCCGAAACGCGATCACGGAGCAGATTCTCAAGGAAAAGAGCACGGAAGGAGGGGCCTTCGGCGGACCTGTCGCGGTTACCAAACGATCGGGGAACCGGAGCGTCCGCCTGCTTTGGGAGGCGCCTCCCGGCGCGGCGGTCGCCGGTTATGAGATCTTTCGCGCGGCCTCGGAGACCGGGCCGTTCTCAAGGCTTGCCGAGGTTGCGAAGACCGAGCATGT
Source organism: Syntrophaceae bacterium CG2_30_58_14 (assembly GCA_001873745.1). GTDB lineage: Bacteria > Desulfobacterota > Syntrophia > Syntrophales > UBA5619 > UBA5619. Next base: position 10,482 of record MNZQ01000164.1, on the reverse strand, counting down.
GGATGAGACCGTCGAGAAGGACACCCCCTATTACTACAAGGTCCGGGCCTACAACGACCGGGGGATCCAAAGTGAGTTTTCACCGGTGGTCGAGGCACAGACCGCCGTGACGCCGAACCCTCCCGTGATCCTCAAAACCGAGGGCCACGTGAGGAGTATTTCCCTTCTCTGGTCACCCGGCCCGGGCAGCGAGGACCCCCTCCGTCTCAAGGGATACAGGCTCTACCGCGCCAAATCGGAACAGGGTCCCTACCGTGAGGTTGCCAACCTCCAGTCGACCAATCTCGGGGCCGCCACGGCCGCCCTGGACCGGCTGCTGAAGGTGTCGCACTTAGACAAAGCCCTCGGGGACGGCGAGGAATATTACTACCGCGTCACCGCCTTCAACGAAAAAGACTTAGAGAGCGAGTTTTCCCGATCCGTCAAGGGGTCGACATTGCCGACGGTCGGAGCGGTTGCCGCCGAGGGGGATCTGATCCGTGAGATCCGCCTCTCCTGGAGGCCCATTGTGTCTTCCTTCATCCGTCGGTACTACGTCTATCGAAGCGCCGCGGATCAGGAAAATTTTGTCCGGATCAGGCGTGTAGAGGCCCCTTCGGCCGTCGACCGGAAGATCGAATACATTGACCGGGAGGGCTTAGCGGATCTGACCCGTTACCGCTACCGGATCACAGCGGTTGAAGAGACGGAAACGGGAACGGAGATGGAGACGTCGCCCTCGCCGGTGGCCTCCGCCGTTACCCGGGGAAAACCACCCATGCCGGAGGAGTTCAAGGCAGTGGGCGGCATGGTGAAGAGGGTGGATCTGAGCTGGAAGGCCGCGACCGCGCAAGAGGTGGAAGGATACAAACTCTACGGGGCCAAGGGAAAAGAGGGGCAATTGCTGCTGTTGAAGACGCTTCCGGGGCGGCAGACGGACCGTTATACCGACAACGCCCGCGGGTATGACAAGCTGGAGGACGGCATGGCCTACCGCTACCGGTTGACGAGCTACAACCGGGTCGAGGTCGAAAGTGAGGCCGCGCCGGCGGTAACCGCCCGGACCAAACCGAGACCGGAGAAGGTCTCCGGGTTCCAGGGGGAAAGCGCGAAGGCGAAGGCCGTTCCGCTGCGCTGGTCGCCCAATCCGGAAAAGGAGATCGCGCTGTACCATCTCTTCCGGTCGGGGGAAGGTGGGGATTTTGAGCGCATCGCCAAACTCCGGGAGACCGCCTATCTCGACCAGGGTTTGAAGGACAACGCCTTGTACCGTTACCGACTCCAGGCGGAGGACAGGGATGGTCTCATCGGTGATTTTTCCGAGACCATATCGGTCCGGACCAAGGCGAGACCGGCGATCCCGGAAGGAGCAACCGGCGGGATCGCGGAGGGAAAGGCGGTCCTGACCTGGAAGGAGGCGGCTCTGCCGGATGTCGCCCACTATACGGTTTATGAAAAGAAGCTCTTCGGGATGGACAAGATCGCTACGGTCCGGGAGCGGAGATTTAGCGAGGCCGCGCCGCCCAAGGGGAAGGTTAAGGTCTTCCTGATCACGGTGACGGATCGTGACGGTTTGGAAAGCGATCCCGCTCCCGAAATAACGATAACGGGTCCGTAAGGGGACGCCTTGCGGCAAGGTGTCCCAAAAGGCCATCGCCGGCATGTCGGTTTGTAATCAGGGGGAAAGATGAAAGAAATGGATAACCAAAAGCGCAGATCGCAGCGGTCGATCGTCGGGCTGATCCTGCTTGGTTTTCTGCTGGGAACGGCGGCAATGGCCACGGCCGCGGAGACAGCGAAAATCGGGGAGACGGGGAAATTCGAGGTGGTAGCCGGAAGCGACGACAAGGCCTATCTGGTCGATAAGGTGACGGGCGCCGTCTGGGTGCTGACCTACCGGACGATGGCCACCGGCCGGGAACCGATAGCGATTCCGTACAAGTTCATCCTGCGCACACCGAAAAATCAGGGCGAGTTTCTGGTCGAGAGCGCCGGCGCCGACATGTCGATGCCGCCGAGCGTGGCACGTTAGCGTCGCAGCGGGATCCGGATTTTGCCTGTAAAGAGGTTAATCGATGGTGCATCCCGTTCCGAATCGAGAATGGGTAGTTGGACCGTTCGTCCCGTTGCGGGCGATGGAGAACTCTTCGGGAGGTTTGCCATGAAATCGTTCTGGAGAAAAGAGGCGCCGACGCTGGTCGCCCTGTTGCTTACGATCCTGATCGGCGGCTGCGTGATTGCCACAAAGGAGACCATCATCGCCCCCGAAATCCTCGCCCAATTCAAGGGAACCTACAAGATCGATCCCTATATGGAGAAAAACCGGCCGCTGACGGTCGCGGTTCTCCCCTTCTTCGACCAGTCCAAGAGCAAACAGGGGTTCGAACCCGTACGCCGGGGTTTCTACAACCACTTCAGCTCTCTTCCCTTCAAGGATATGGAGATCACGAAGATCGACGACTTGCTGGCAAAGGCGGAGCTGACGGATCCCGAAAAGATCCAGAAAACCTCCCCTCAGAAATTAGGAGAAATCCTCGGGGTGGATGCCGTCATCTACGGGGAGATCTCCAATTTTGACAAGCTCTTTGCGGTGATCTACTCGCAGGTTTCGGTCGGGGCGGAGGTGAAGATGTACGGGACGAAGACGGGCCAGTTCCTCTGGAGCGGTCAGCACGTCGTCCGAATTCATGAGGGAGGCTTCTCAACGACACCGGTCGGCATCATCGCCGTCATCATTGCATCCGCGATGAACCTTAGGGATATCCAGCTCCTCCGCGCCTGCGACGACCTCTTCCGGGAGATGGTCAAAACGATCCCGACGCCGCCGCTTGCCGCCGCGCTCCGACCGCCGACGATCACCCTTCTCGTCCAGGATACGAAGAATCTTCCGAAAAAGGCGGGTGATGAGATCCGCGTCGTCATGCAGGGGACGCCGAAGATGCGCGCCGCGTTCGCGATCGGGGATTTCAAGAAGCGGATCGACATGCAGGAACAAGAAGACGCGCCCGGGGCTTACCTCGGGGTTTACCGGGTCGTGCCGGGGGATAATGTCGCGGGCGCCCTGATTACCGGCCGTCTGACGGACGACGCCGGAAACACGGCCGAGTGGGTCGATGCGCTGGGAACGGTGACGCTCGACACAACGCCGCCGGAGAAGCCGAAAGGGCTCCGAACCGTCGGCCGGGACAGGCTCGTTCTGCTCACCTGGGAGAAATCGGCTGCCGCGGATCTGGCCGGGTACCGCCTCTACCGGAGTGTGACGCCCATTTCCGGCTACCAGGAGGTTGTTAAAACCGAATTCAACGAGTACCGGGATCCGGTTCCGGAAAACAATGTTCAGTACTATTATCAACTCACCGCCGCGGATCGTGCGGGGAATGAAAGCGAAAGATCGGAGACCATCTCCGGCATGCCGGTCGCGCCGGGGCCGACGCCGGTTGCGGGGGCGATCGAGGCCGATACGACTTGGTATGCGGGGGCGAGTCCCTATGTGATTGAAAATGAGGTGGTCGTTCGGGACAAGGCGGTCCTGACGATCGAACCGGGGACGGAGATCCTCTCCCGCGGGGGCGCCCTCGTGGTCGAGGGTCAGCTCAAGGCCCAGGGGGACTCTGATCATCTGATCCTCTTTTCCGCGGCTGAAGGGGTGGAACGCTGGGCGGGGATCCGCTTCGCGAACGTCAAGGAAAAGGAGAATATCGTCAAGTTCATCCGCATCCGGAAGGCGAAAGCCGGGATCTCCATCGAGGCCTCCTCCCCCCGGATCGAAGCGTGCGAACTGACCGATAACGATACCGCGCTTGTGATCCAGGGGTCCTTCTCCGCGCCGGTTGTGACGGGAAACACGATCCACAAGAACGGGCAGGCGGCGGTCATCATCTCCGATGGGGCGAAGCCGACCCTCTCCGACAACCGGATCCGGGACAACGCGGCGGAGGGGATCGTCGTCCGTTCCGCCGCCCCGGCCATTCTCCGCAATGCGATCGCGCAAAACCGGGGTGGCGGGATCGCCGTCCTGGGGGCGCAGGCCTCCGTCACGGAGAACAACATCACCGACAACGGCCCCTTCGACCTTGCGGGGGAGATGAAGGGCGAGGCGGTTTCGGCCCTGAACAACTGGTGGGGGACGGCGAAGGGGCTCGAAGTATTCGCCCGGATCCGGGGCCGGGTCGATGTCCGGTCGATTCTCGGCGCCCCCTATCCGGAGGGGAAGCCGGTGGAACTGCCGATCCTGGAGGCGAAACTATCCGGCCCCCTCAAGACGGACGGCTTTCTGATCCTCTCCCGCAGCCCTTACCGGGTGACGGGCGACGTGACCGTGGACGGGGGCGCCATCCTCCATATCGAGCCCGGCGTCGTCGTCCAGTATGATCGAAATACGTCGATCATCGTCGAGGACGGGGGTGTTGTGGCCCGGGGAACGGCGGATTTGCCCATCCTCTTCACTGCGTCCGGGGCGTCGCCGGCGCCCGGTTCTTATGCAAACGCCGTCCGCTTTACAAAGCAGACCAAGGCAAACAGCGTCTTCAGTTATTGCATCGTCGAGTATGCCACGACCGCTTTCGATATCTATTACGGATCGCCAGAGATCTCCTCCTGTTACATCGTCCGAAACGCCCAGAGCGGCGTTTACAGCCGGAACGATGCGGCGCCGCAGATCTCCTACTCCACGTTCGAGGATAATATGGGGGAGGGGGGCGTCAAAGGCGTGGGGATGTCCAATCCCTCGATTCACTACAACAATTTTCTCAAGAATGCGGTCTTGGTCCAGGCGTTTTCCTCCATCTACATCGATGCCCGGAACAACTGGTGGGGCGCCGATCCGCCGGATACCGGTCTGATCTGGGGGGATCTGGACAAGGGCGTCAACATCAAACCCTGGCTCCCGGCCCCGGAGGAGAAGGCTTTTCGGGGAAGGAAATGAACTTAAAAAGGAGGTCTCTATGAAATCAAGGCTTTGGGCGGCTGCGGCGATCTCTGCAGCCATGATCCTGTGTCTCGCGGGGGTGGCGGTCGGCCAGGATAAGGTCAGTGCGTCGGAATGGGTTGAGCAGATCGGGAACAAGGGGTCGGTCAATTGGACCGACGGCTATGTTGAGGCGGTCGGAATCGGCGCCCCTCCACAGCGCAATATCGGATCGCCCCAGGCGCGCCCCATGGCCCTCCGCGCAGCCCAGGTTGACGCATACCGAAACCTGCTCGAGGTGGTCAGCGGCGTGCGGGTGGATTCGACCACCACGATCCGGGATTTCGTCGTGGAGAGCGACATCATCAACACCCAGGTCCAGGGCATGGTCAAGGGCGCCAAGACGATGAAACAGGAATACCTCTCCGACGGCACCGTCGAGGTGACCGTCCGGATGCCTCTCTCGGGGAATTTCGCCGCGGTGATCGTCCCAAGGATCCTGGAGAAGAGACAGGCGGCGCCCCGGACGCCCGCCCCGGCAGCGCCCCAGGCGCCCGCAGCATCTCCGGCGTCCGGAGGCGAGGTCTTTACGGGCCTTGTCGTGGACGCCCGCGGGATCCAGGCGCGGCCGGCCATGTCCCCCCGGATTATCGATGAGAAGGGCCAGGAGGTTTACGGATCCATGAACGTCGATCGGGAATACGCCGTTCAGCAGGGAATGAGCGGCTATGCGCGTGATCTGACGGCGGCCCAGAGCAATGCACGGGTGACAAACAGCCCGGCCACCGTGAAGGGGCTCCGAACCGAGGGGGCGGGGCGGTCGGACATCGTGATCGCGAACGCCGATGCCGAAAGGATCCGCGCCAGTGGGGATAATCAGGGCTTTCTGAAGAAGTGCCGGGTGATGATCGTCCTCGACTAATAAAACGCCTCCGCACCATGCGGCGAAACATAAAAAAAAGTGCTGAGTGCTAAGTGCTTCAAATTTGCTGATCATTGCTTTTACTCAGCACTCCGCACTATGTTTTATCGAGGGAGAAAAATTGCCGGGGAAAATCATCGTTCTGCCGGAGACGCTGACCCACCGGATCGCCGCGGGTGAGGTGGTCGAAAGACCGGCGTCCATCGTCAAGGAACTGCTCGAGAACGCACTGGATGCGGGCGCCACTGAAATCTCCGTTGAATTAGAGAAAGGGGGCTGTCACGCCATCCGTGTAACCGATAACGGCGAAGGGATGGATCCGGAGGATGTCCCCCTCTCTTTTGCCCGCCACGCGACGAGCAAGATGGAGGTTTTCGAAGATCTTTATCGGATCCGTTCCTTCGGTTTTCGGGGCGAGGCCTTGCCCAGCATTGCCTCGATCTCCCGCGTGGAGATGGTCAGCCGTCGGGCCGCATCGCCCGTCGGCACGCGGATCACCATCGAGGGAGGGGAGGTGAAGGAGCTCTCCGATGCGGGTTGTCCGGCAGGAACGTCCATTCGGGTCAGCCGGATCTTTGAACCGGTTCCGGTCCGGCGGAAATTTCTCAAGAGCGACATGACCGAACAGGGCTATTGCCTCGACTGGATCACGCGACTTGCGCTCGCCCAGCCGGGAATCCGCCTGCGGATCTCGGCGGGCGGGCGGACGCTGATGAATGTTCCGGCTGCGAAGGATCTATCGGAGCGGATCTCGCTTACCCTGGGTCAGGAGTTCCGGGGCCAGCTCGCCCCGGCGGCGGGAGAGAGGGATGGCGCGACGCTGAAGGGGTTTATTTCCCGTCCGGAATTCACCCGCTCGAACAGCGCCCAGATCTACCTCTACGTGAACGGAAGGTTTGTCAAGGATTACCTGCTAAACCACGCCGTCATGACGGCCTATCGCCGGATCATCGAGCCCCGGCGCTATCCGGCGGCCATCCTTTTTCTGGAGTTGCCGCCGGGAGATGTGGATGTGAACGTCCACCCCATGAAGATGGAGGTCCGCTTCCGTGATCCGCGGGGGATCTATGCCCTCATTGCCGAGACCCTGGGCGGCGCAATCGGCGCCGGGAACGGGGACAAGATGCGGCATCATGTCCCCGTGGCGGAAGAGGGATCGGGATCGTCGGATGCCGCGCGCACCGCCTATACGGCGCGTGTCGAGGAGGCCTTGAAACGGTACCGGATCTCTTCGGGACCGGAAAAACTCTTCTTCGGTCGTCCGGCCTTATTCGGCAAAGAAAAACCGATGTCGCCGCCGGCGCCGGTTTCCGGTGAATCCCGCTCCGAGCCGGAACAGCCGCAGGAAGGATATTGCTTTGCCGAAATGGTTTATCTCGGCCAGGTGGCGGGGACATACCTGGTCTTTGCCGGAGAGGAGGGGATGGTTCTCGTCGATCAGCATGCCGCCCATGAGAGGATCCTGTTTGAGCGGCTGAAAAAGCCGGCCGCAGAAACGAAAGGGGGCGAGCCCGGCCAGCGGCTTCTTCTCCCTGAAGTCGTCAGCCTTCCCCCCCGCGATTTGGCCTTCCTGATCGAATCGATTCCGATTCTCGAGGAGGCGGGGATGGAAGTGGAGGCCTTCGGCGGGGATTCCGTCGTTGTCAAGGCGATTCCCGCCTTTCTGTCGGACGCGGAGGCGCGGACATTGATCGGCGATATCCTGGCCGGGGGTACGGAAGGGGATCGCAATCTGCCGCTTGTGGAGAGGCGGGAGAAAATTTTTACCGCCCTGGCCTGTCGGGCGGCCGTAAAGGCAAACCGGCCGCTGAACGGTCCGGAGGTCGAGAGCCTCAGCCGCGAACTGGACGCGCTTCCCCGCGCCGCCACCTGCCCGCACGGGAGACCGTTTGCGGTGGCCATCTCCGTGGGTGAACTGGAAAAGCGGTTCAAGAGGAGATAGCCCAGGTATGGCCGGCGCTGACATCCTCAAACCGAGGGTCATCTGCATCGTTGGACCGACCGGCGTCGGAAAAACGGCGATGGCCCTGGAACTGGCCGACCGGTGGGGCGGCGAGATCGTCAGCGCCGATTCCATGCAGGTTTACCGGCACATGGATATCGGTACCGCGAAGCCGACGCCGGAAGAGCGGCGGCGGATTCCCCACCACCTTCTCGACGTGGTCGATCCGGATGAGACTTTCGACGCTTCCCGGTATTGCGATCTGGCGCGCGCGGCGATCGCGCTTCTCCACCGGCAGAAGAGACCGGTCTTTGTAGTCGGGGGAACCGGCCTCTATATCCGGGCCCTGTTGGGGGGATTGATCGAAGGACCGGGCGCTAACGAGGTGTTGCGGCGGGAGCTGAAACAGGAGATCAATCAGAAGGGGAAGGCTCATCTTTACCAGAGACTGCGGACAATGGATCCCGGGGCCGCCGACCGAATCCATCCCCACGACGGCGTCCGGATCATCCGCGCCCTGGAGGTCCTGGAGCTGACGGGGCGATCCATCGTGGATCATCAGCAGGGTCATCACTTCGGAGAATGTCCATACGAGGTCCTCAAGATCGGGCTGCGGCTGGATCGGGAACAACTGAACGACCGGATCGAACGGAGGACGGACCGGATGATCGCGGAAGGCTTTGTGGAAGAGGTCCGGCGGCTTCTCGATATGGGCTATGGAGAATCTCTCAAGACAATGCAATCATTAGGATATCGGAATCTTGTCTCCTTTCTTGCGGGACGGCAGAGTCTGGAGGAGGCGGTCCGCCAGATCAAACGGGATTCCTGCCGTTACGCGAAGAGGCAGATGACCTGGTTTGCCGCCGACCGGGAGGTGGGCTGGCTCGATCCGGGGGATGTCGAGGGGGCGGCGACGCGGATCGGCCTCTTTCTGAACCATGGTTGAATCCCTTTGGGTCCATTCCCTGAGGCTTGCCTCGCTCACGTCATTCCTGCGAAAGCGGGAATCCAGGAAAGGAAACTGGATTCCGTGTCAACCACGGAATGACATCCACTGCCCCGCTGCTTGCGGCGGGGCAGTTTATCATGCCGGCGGGCGGGGAACCTGTGCGGTGCAAATTTCCCATTTCGGAAACGTTATCGGGGATTCACCTTCGGGAAAGCAGGGAATTTTCTTGACTTCAACAGGGTATGAAGATAGAAAAACAGCGTTGGAAGGGAAATGACAGGTTTTGAACGGAGAGCACACTTGAGAAAGGAGAAGACGATGATCGGCCGAATAAAACCCTTGAGCCTCTTCCGGTTCCTGGTGGTTGTAACTGCAGGCGTCCTCATGATCTCCTGCGGACCGAAGGCGCAACAGCCCTTGAGCCAGTTAGACACGCCGGAGCATCATACCTTTACCGGGATCCGCCTGCTGAACCAGGAGAAGTTTGTCGATGCGGGGCGTGAATTCGAACTCGCCCTGAGGCTGGATCCGGGTTATGCAAAGGCCCATGTCGGGATCGGGCTTGTCAAGGCCTATCAAAACGACTTTACCGGCGGACTCGACTCCCTCAAGCAGGCGGAGAAGCATACCCGGAGCGATCCGGAGAAGGTCTTCGTCCGGGTGGGGTTCATCCGTGTGAACACCTTGAGCCATTCCGCGTGTTTGCGTATTGGAGTCGAATGCAAGCCCGATGACGCCTGGTTGAAATACTCGAAAGACGCCTTCGACCAGGCGGTGCTGATCGATCCCAAGGCTGCCGCCGCCCATTATTTCATGGGGGAGGCTTATCTGACGGCGCTCGATCTGGATCAGGCCGGCCGGATGTTCAGCCGGGTTCTGGATCTGAACGGAGAATACGTCAAGGAGGCCGACGGCCGTTGGAAGCTGGTGCAGAAGATCCAGCGGGCGATGCCGGGGACTCTGACGGGGAAAAAGATTGCGCTGGTCGAACGCGTCACCCGGGCGGACGTGGCGGCCCTCTTCTTGGAGGAGCTGAAGATCGACGTCCTCTATCTTAGAAGGACGCCGAAGAGCTTCGATACCGCCTTCAAGGATCCGGAAAAGGCCAAGTCAACCACAGTCGGACGGACCAGCGCGGCGGATATCGGCAGCCATCCGCTGCGGGCGGACATCGAGGCGATGATCCGGATCGGCATGCGCGGCCTCGAGGTCTATCCGGATGGGAACTTCCGGCCGGATGAACGGGTGGACCGGGCGACCTACGCGATGATGATCGAGGATATCCTGATCAAGATCTCGGGGGACAATGCGCTGGCGACGCGGTTTATCGGCAGTCCTTCCCCCTTTCCCGACCTGCGGGCCGATCTCCCCTATTTCAATGCGGTGATGGTGGTGACATCGCGGGGTCTCATGGAGGCGAGGGATATGACATCGGGCGCCTTTTCGCCGCTGGAGCCGGTGGGGGGGGCGGACGCACTGCTCGTGATCCGCAAAATGAGGGAAGAATTGCGTTATTAACTTCAACTGGGGTATCCATTTGACTAAGCCGCCCACAACATGTAGTATGTTGAGGTATGACAGAATATCCCAAAACCCTCGAGGAATTCGAGGCCATGTTTCCAACAAATGCGGCCTGTCGCGATTATCTTTGTCAAATTCGATGGCCAAACGGATTTTGTTGCCCACGCTGTGGGGGTGAGAAAGCTTATCTGATTGGGTCTGTACTTTATCAGTGCGCGAAATGTCGTTACCAGATGTCGGTAATTGCTGGAACAATTTTCCAG
>MNZQ01000097.1 GCA_001873745.1 Syntrophaceae bacterium CG2_30_58_14 | reverse complement strand
CACGGCATCTCCAAGGCGCTGGTGGAATACGATGCGGATCTGAGGGCGGCCCTGAAAAAGGCCGGTTTCCTGACGCGGGACTCCCGCATCAAGGAGAGAAAGAAATACGGTCAGCCCGGGGCCCGCAAGCGGTTCCAGTTCTCCAAGAGATAAAATCCGCAGGGAGGCTGATGGCCTCCCTTTTTTTTGATTTCAGGAGGAGGCTTCCCAAAAAGTTCCAGAGGCAAGGCGCGCGGGTTCTGAGGAAGGAGGAGCAAGGTGATCAAGGTCGGCATTTACGGGGGCAGCGGCTATACCGGGCAGGAACTGCTCCGGCTGCTGCTCGGCCATCCAGAGGCAAGGGTTGTGGCGGCGACCTCCCGGCGATTTGCGGGGGTGGCCGTCTCCGAGGTCTATCCGGCCTTGTCCGGTCGGACCAATCTCGTCTATACGAACGATTCCCCCGAAGCCGTGGCCGATCTCGCCGATTTCATCTTTCTGGCCCTTCCCCACGGCGTCTCCATGGAAATAGCGCCCATTTTTATCCGGGCGGGCCGGAAGGTCGTTGACCTGAGCGCGGACTTCCGCATCCGGGATGTGGCCTCCTATGAGGCTTGGTACGGCCGGCATACGGCCGCCGGGATTCTCGCAGAGGCGGTTTACGGCCTGCCCGAGCTTTACCGGGACGCGATCCGCAAGACCCGTCTCACGGCCAATCCGGGCTGTTATCCCACGAGCATCATCCTCGGGATGGCGCCTGTCCTGCGGTCGCGCTGGATCGACCCCTCCTCCGTCATCGCCGACTCGAAATCGGGCGTCAGCGGCGCGGGCCGGGAGCCTCAGATCGCCTCGCTCTACTGCGAGGTGGAGGGGGGATTCAAGGCCTACAAGGTAGGAAGTCACCGGCACACCCCGGAGATCGAGCAGGAGCTGGGGCTCCTGGCGGGCCGGGAGATGAAGATCTCCTTCACGCCGCACCTGCTGCCTGTGAAACGGGGGATCCTGAGCACGATCTACGCGACGCTGGAAAAGGATGTAAGCGCCGCGGAGGCGACGGCCCTCTATCGGGAATGCTACAAGGAAGAACCGTTCGTTCGGATCTGCCGGGCCGGCCAGTTTCCCAACCTCTCCTCGGTCGTCGGCTCGAATTTCTGCGATATCGGCGTGACCGTGGACAAGAGGACCGGGCGGCTCATCGTCGTCTCCGTGATCGACAACCTGATCAAGGGGGCCTCCGGCCAGGCGATCCAGAACATGAACCTGATGTCCGGTCTCTCGGAGGGGACCGGACTGCCGCTGGTCGCCCTGTACCCCTGACCGTTCGGAGGAGCGATGACACTCAGAATCTACAACACCCAGTCGAGAAAAAAAGAGGAATTCCATCCCCTGGAGGAGGGGAAGGTCGGGATCTACGTTTGCGGAATCACGGCGTATGACGTCTGCCATGTGGGACACGCCCGCTCGGCGGTCGTTTTCGATGTGATCACCCGTTATCTCCGTTACCGCGGCTGTGACGTCACCTATGTGAAAAACTTCACCGATATCGATGACAAGATCATCGGCAAGGCGGGTCGCGAACAAAAGGGGATCGCCGAGATCGCCGATCTCTACATCCGCGAACACGACGAGGATATGGGGGCGCTCGGCGTCGCCCATCCCACCTTCACCCCCCGGGCGACGGAGCACATCGACGGAATGATCCGCCTCGTGACCACCCTGCTCGAAAAGGGGCTTGCCTACCCCATGGATGGGGACGTATATTATTCGGTGGAGCGATTCCCGGGGTACGGGAAGCTCTCGGGCCGGAACCTCGAGGACATGCTGGCCGGCGCCCGCGTTGACGTCAACGATAAGAAGCGCAACCCTTTCGATTTCGTCCTCTGGAAGGCGAGCAAGGAGGGGGAGCCCTGGTGGGAGAGCCCCTGGGGCCGCGGCCGGCCGGGGTGGCACCTGGAATGCTCGGTGATGAGCCAGCGCTACCTCGGGGAGACCTTCGACATCCACGGGGGCGGCGAGGACCTGATCTTTCCCCACCACGAAAACGAGATCGCCCAGTCGGAGGGGGCGACCGGCAAGACCCTGGCCCGCTATTGGGTGCACAACGGCTTCGTCCGGGTGAACAGCGAGAAGATGTCGAAGTCCCTCGGCAACTTCTTCACGATTCGGGACATTCTTCAGCAGTATCATCCCGAGGTCCTGCGGCTCTTCCTGCTCCAGAGCCATTACCGGAGTCCCGTCGATTTTTCCGACGCCGCCCTGAACGAGGCGCGTCGGGGGATGAACCGGTTCTACGCGACGCTGAAGGCGCTGAAGGAGGTTGCTGCCGGTGAAACGGCGACTGCCGCGGAACCTGCCGGGAAGGACGGGGAGATGACGGCGCAGCTCCAGGCCCTCCGGGAGCGTTTTGTCGCCGCCATGGACGACGATTTCAACACGGCGCGCGCGATCGGCCACCTCTTCGACGCCGTCCGCCTCGTCAACACGGCGCTTGCGGAGAAGAAGCCGGGCGTATCCCAAGGCATCTTTCTGCAGGCGGGAAAGACCCTGCTGGAGATCGGTTCCGTGCTGGGATTTTTCATAGAGGAACCCGATGCCTACCTGTTCCGGGACCGGGAGCGGGAAGCGGCGAAGCGGGGTCTGCCCGTTGCCGAGATCGAAAGTCTGATTGCCGAGCGTCGGGCGGCGCGGGCGGCGAAGGCGTGGCAGCGTGCCGATGAGATCCGGAAGGAGCTCGCCGGCCTCGGGGTGCTCCTCCAGGACGCGCCGGACGCCACGACTTGGACGATAGCGTAGCAGCCCCGGCACGGAACGGCAAAGGAACCTTTTCGGGTTTATCAGGTCCGTACGTACTTTTGATTTGATAATCCGGTCGAACGGGCCTTGTCTGAGTTACAGGAAGGAAGGTCGATCGTCTAAAACTTATTTTGGGGGAGCTGCGCCGCCCGGATACGGATCGGCCGGCTCGCTGTCGAGGACGGTGACCGAGGCAAATTTGTGCCCGATCACAACGGGGATGACCGTTTTGTTGCGGCCGGCAAACTCGCGTAAACCGAAGTAGCGATCGGCCGAGTTCGTGAAACGCATGATGAAAATGAAAAATCGGAGCATAAGACGTCGGAAGAACCGCAGCGACGGGTCGATTAAAATCTCCTCTTCTCCAACCTGGATGGTCCATCGATTCTCATTGATCTTGATGAGTTTTTTATTCTTCAGCGTCCGCAGCAGGGAAGGTACGTCGGGGCGCTGCATGTAACCGTAACGGACATTGATCGCCACGATGTTCGCGCCGAGAGGGATTACATCATAGCGCTTCTCTTCGGGCACAACCGGTTGGTGGACATGAGCGACATTCAGCAGAATGACGTGCTTGGGTATGGCGCCGTTCCGCCGGATATAGATTCGCAGGCCTATTGGACACGGGTCGTCAGGCGACAGGACAGGCCGTGACGTCAGAAAAACGACGGCCCTTTCCACCTGGGACAGGCTGCGCATTCCGAACATGGTGCGCAAATGCGGGCTGTCCATCATTTGCTGCTTCAACTCCAGGTAGCGCCGTAAGGGGATTTTTAGGAAACTGGAGAAGGCATCCGCCAACTGGGCGCGGCCCCACTGCCAGGTCTGCATGAGGTAAAGGAGGAAGAGAGCGATCACGATCGGAACGTAACCGCCGTCAACGAACTTCAGGGTATTTGCCAAAAAGTAGGAAAGGTCTATGAAGAGAAACCCGAGGCATGCCGGACCGATCCAATACCATTTCCAGCCCCAGCTCTGCGCCACGAAATAGAAAATGAACGATGTAATGGTCATCGTTCCCGTCACCGCAAGACCGTATGCTGCGGCCAGCGCGCTCGAAGTCTTGAAGCCGATCACCAGGAGCATGCAGCCGGCGAGGAGGAGCCAGTTCACCGTCGGGATATAGATTTGGCCTTCCATTTCGGCCGATGTGGAGATGATCTTCACACGCGGGAAAAAACCCAGGGCAATACCCTGCCGGGTCATGCTGTAGGCGCCGGAAATCAGGGCCTGCGAGGCAATCACCGTGGCCGTCGTGGCCAAAACGACTACCGAATAGATGATGATATCGTTCTGTGGGAACAGAGCATAGAAGAGGTGGTTGTTTGGGACGGGCGCTCCGTCAAGCAGACGCGCGCCCTGTCCGAAGTAGTTCAGTAGAAGGCAGGGAAAGACGAACGAGTACCACGAAACCTGGATCGCCCTTCGCCCGAAGTGGCCGACGTCCGCATAGAGTGCCTCGGCCCCGGTGATGACGAGCACCACCGCCCCGAGTACAAAGACGACCCGGGTGCCATGGGCGGCGAAAAAATGCCAGGCATAGAGAGGATTGACTGCCAGGAGCACGATGGGATGGGCAATGATCCAGACCAACCCCACGCCGCCAATGGTAATGAACCAGACGACCATGATCGGCCCGAAGATCCCGCCGACGCGGGCGGTGCCGCCGCTCTGGAACAGGAAGAGCAACAGGAGGGTGATCACAGTCAGCCAGACGACGGCGGGCTTGAAGGCCGATGTGACCACTTCCAGCCCCTCATAGGCCGAGAGCACGGAAATCGCCGGGGTGATGACGGCGTCGCCGTAAAGAGCGGCCGCGCCGATCATTACGGCCGTGGTGAGGATCCAGAGGAGCCTCGTGGGTTTACCGTTTTGCGGCTGTTTTTTTCGGATGATCCCGAGCAGCGCGAAGATGCCCCCCTCGCCGTGAAAGTCGGCGCGCAGAACCAGCAGCACATACTTGATGCCTACGATGAGCAGCAGTGTCCAGAAGACGAGGGAGAGGACGCCCAAGACATTCTCTATGTTGCGCGCCAGCGGATGTGTCCCGAAGAATGTCTCTTTCAAAGCGTAGAGTGGGCTCGTGCCTATATCGCCGTACACCACTCCCAACGCCGAAATACCCAGCGCCAGCAGGCCGGTTTTATGGGGGATTTTGCCTTCGGTATGGATCGTTGCGGAATAGGAACTCAATTCAATCGCCCTTTATATGAAAATGCCCACTCTCCCTTTATCTCTTCCCCTCGAGGGGGAGGGAAGGGTGGGGTGATTTTCATCGTTCGTTGTGCCCGACCTGGGCATAGGGGTTATTCTGTGGAAACCCTTTCTGAGGCGGGACTATAGAAAGAAGGCGCCGACATGTCAAGGGGAAGTGGATACGCGCCAATCGGATGAACCACGGAGTCTCAGTTTGGTTTCGCCGAGACATCCAGAATCCTGGCCGGCATCTCAAAGGTTTTCCATCCGTGAATCACGCCGGCGGGGATGAAATAGGTTTCCATCGCTTCCAGCACGCGCCGTTCATTCCCGATGAACATCTCGATCTTTCCTGCAACCACGACGCCGCATTGTTCGAAGGGGTGCCGATGTCCGGCATCTTCCTTGCCCGGGCCGATCTCCATGCAGGCCATAACCAGCCTGTCGCCGAACTCCGCCACACTCCGGATTCCCGGTCTGAAATCCTGCAAATTCAACCGGCTGACGTTGTTCCAAAACCCCATTTTCTCTCCCCCTATTCCAGTCCGTATTCCTTGATCGCCATCTCCCTCATTCGGAACTTCTGGACCTTGCCGAGCAGGGTCATCGGAAATTCCCGGACAAATTTGATGTATCGCGGCAGGCAGGAAGCGGGCAGTTTCTCCCGGCAGTATTGAAGAATTTCTTCCTCCGTGGCCGAGGCCCCCTCTTCCAGTTTGATCCAGGCCGCCACCTCTTCCCCCGATGTCCGGCTGGGAACCCCGAAGATCTGAACGTTCGAGATCTTGGGGTGGCAAAAGAGGATCTCTTCAATCTCGGTGGGATAGATCGCCTCGCCTTCGCGGACGATCACCTCCTTCATTCTGCCGGTTGTTCGCAGATAGCCGTCCGCGTCCATCGTTCCAAGGTCTCCGGTGTGGAGCCACCCCTCGGAATCGACGGCATTGGCGGTTGCGGCCGGCATCTTGTAATAACCCTTCATATTGAACCCCCTGGCGCAAATCTCGCCGACGGCGCCGCTGGAAACCTCGCGGCCGCTCTGCGGATCGATCAGCTTCACCTCCACGTTGGGAAGGGCTCTTCCGACCGTGGAGACCCGCAATTCCAAGGGGTCGTCCGGCCGTGTCATCGTGATCCAGGAGGAGGACTCCGTCTGGCCGTAACCGATGACGATCTCCCTGGCCCCCATCTCCCCGGCAACCCTCTTCATCACCTCCAGCGGACATTGGGCGCCCCCCATGATCCCGGTTCGGAGCGATTGGAGATTGAATTTTCGGTATTCCGGCTCCTCCATCATCGCGATGAAGGCGCCGGGAGATCCATAAATCGTCGTGCAGCGTTCAGCGGCGATCGCCTCCAGAACCTTCTTTGGATCGAAGGTCTCCGACGGGATGACCAGCGCGGCCCCCTTGATCATTCCCGCCAAGACGACACAGATGCAGCCGAACATGTGGGACAGGGGGACGGAGAGGCAGAGCCGATCCTTTTCCGTCAATCTCTGATTCTCCGCACTGGCCAGGGTGGTGTTGATAATCCCGAAGTGGGTGGACATCACCCCTTTGGGCGCCCCGGTTGTCCCGGAGGTGTACAGCAGCGTGGCGACATCATCCGGATGGCAGGAGCGCTGTCGTTCAGACAGCAGCAGATCGGGAACGTCCCCGCCTGCCTCCATGACCCCTTTCCAGGTCAGCATGCCCGGGTGGGTCCGGTCCGATATCACGATGAGCCATCTCAATTCCGGCAGGGCGTGACAATCCAGTTGCCCCGGCGCTGAGGCATCCACCTCCGGGCAGAGCTGGCGGATCATCTCGATATGTTCCGTACCGGTTGTTCCCTCGGACAGGATGAGGGCCTGGGAATCGGACTGCCGGAGCAGATATCCCAGTTGCTGGGGCTGGGCATTCGTATCCAGGGTCATCAGGACGGCGCCGATCTTCGTTGCGGCAAACTCGATGATGATCGATTCGGGGAGGTTGGGCGTCCAGAGGGCCAGGTGTTCTCCCTTGCGGATGCCGAGTTTCAGGAATCCCTTGGCCAACCGGTTCACGATGATCAACAATTCCTGATAAGAATATCTCCGGCCCCGCGGAAGATCGATCAACGCCTCCCGGTCAGGGAATCGCGAGGCCACCTCATCAAAAAGATCACCGATGGTTGTTCTGAGCAACGTTTCCATCACCGCCTCCTGTTTCAGGACCCATATTTTTGAAATCCATACCAGCTAAAATCAAAATCCACAAGTCGAAACGAACGGAAAATGATCCGGCGCGCGCCGCTGAAATCCGCTTTGCCATCCCGCGGCCGATCTGCTATGAAGGGCCCTATGAATGAACAGCGGATCAAGATCCCGTCCGAGGGGGAATGCCGGCAGTTGATCGCCGGGATGGGGATGCTGGAGAATATCGTGGCCCATTCCCGGCAGGTCTGCCGGGTCTCCCTGCTGATCGTTGATCATCTGAAGCCGGATCACCTGCAACCGGATGGACTGAACCGGGATCTGATCCGGGCCGCGGCGCTCCTCCACGATATCACGAAGACCCGGAGTTTCCAGACCCAGGAAGACCATGCCGAGACGGGGGAGAAACTGTTAGCGGAAATCGGCTACCCGGAGGTGGGGCGCATCGTCGGCCAGCATGTCCGGTTGGACCGCTATTTCGCCTCCGCGGTTCTGACCGAGGCGGAGGTCGTCAACTACGCGGACAAGCGGGTTCTCCACGACCGGATCGTGCCCTTGGGCGAGCGGATGGGTTACATCCTCGAAAAGTACGGCCGGGCGCCGGAGCGGAAACGGGCGATCCTCCTCCTCTGGGAGAAGACGGAGGCGCTGGAGGCGCGGCTGTTCGCCGGCCTTCCCTTCGCGCCGGACGATATCAATCGTTTCCTCGACGGCTGTTGAAAGTTTCCCTCAACAGTCTCCGGGGAGGATTTCATTTGAGATCTTCCGACCCCTCTTCCGGAACCGGATCGGCGTTTGTGACCGTGCGCCGTTTCTTCTGCAGCTTCAGGATGTGACCGATGCAGGGGATCATCTCCTCCTCGTGGTGCGTGATGTAGATGAGGCCCGTTTCAGTCCGTTCCCCGATCCCTTCCATCAGTGCAAGCACCCTTTCCCGGTTGGCGCCGTCCAGCCCCTGACAGGGTTCGTCCAGGATGAGGAGTTCCGGCGACTTGACCATCGCCCGGGCGATCAGCGCCAGCCGCTTTTCCCCATAGGATGTGCGGGTGAAAAGCCGGTCCGCCCGGTCCGCCATGCCGAAGATTGTAAGCCAGTGGTCGGCAATCGCCTCCTGCTCAAGGTTGGGTCGGCGGTAGAGGCCGATCGAGTCGAAGAAGCCGGAGAGGACGACCTCCCGCACGCGGGCCGGCTTCCGGTACCGAAGCTGCAGTTCGGGAGAGACCACGCCGATCCGGCGCCGGATCTCCCAGATGCTCTCCCCCTCGCCCCGCCTCTTCCCGAAAAGATAAACCTCATTGGCATAGACCTGCAGGTTATCCCCTGTGATCAGGCTCAGAAGGGTCGATTTCCCCGAGCCGTTCGGCCCGACGACCGCCCAGTTCTCCCCGCGCCGGACGGTCCAGTTCAGGCCGTTGAAAACGACGTATTCGCCGTAGGTCACATGGATGTTCCTCATTTCGACGAGGAGATCGGTGCGTATGGGGACATCTTGCCGCAAGGTGTCCCCCCTAACAGCATCTTGCCGCAAGGTGTCCCCATGCTCAAGCGGCAGGCGGATCTTCGGAAGCGCTTTCGCTTTTCCGGTAAATCGTCGGATCCGTGCGGGCGTCAGAACCTCTTCCCTCATCCCGGCTGCGGCGACGCGGCCGTTTTGGATCAAGAGCACATGAGAGATGCCCGGGATCACCTCCTCCGGACGCTGGGCGACGAGAATGATCTGCGTCCCTTCCCGCATCAGTTTTGTGACGGCCGCAGCCAGGGATGGCCGGCTGCCGGCGTCCAGACCGGCGAAGGGATCGTCCAGGATCAGGATCTTCGGGGCGGGAAGGAGCGCCCGGGCGATCAGGAGCTTTCGGTTCTCGCCGTTGGAGAGGGTCCGGATGCCGTGGCCGAGGAGGGGGCGAAGGTCCAGGATCTCCACGAGGCGGTCCAGGGCGGTCGGGTCCCCCTCCTTCCCGCGGAGCAGCTCCCCCGCCGTGAGCTCATGCCCCCTGCCGCTGAAAAAACGCTCATCCTCGCGGAGTTCCTCGCGCGCCAGGATCTCCTCCTGGAGTTCGAAGGAGACATAACCGATCCGCTTCCCTTCGGCCTCCGGGTCGTGACGGATCAATTTTCCCCGGACATGCGGGCAATCGCCCTGGATGGCCCTGGCGAGGGCGGACTTTCCCGAACCGTTGGGTCCGAGGATCGCCCAGTTTTCGCCGGTTCGGATCTCCCAGGATGTCCCGGGGAGGAGCATCCGGTCTCCCAGCCGCAGCGTGACACGCTCCAGCGTGATCAGGGGGCTGTTTTTTTGATGCGAATGAAGGTCCAAAGGGTTGTAATCCTCCCGTGCTTCTGATAAGGTGCGCGACGTTGGGCGGGTCGGTCCCGTCACGGCGCGGCTATGGATAGCAGAAATCGGGAAAAATGCCACACTTTTTAAGGGGGAAAGAATGTTGAAGGAACGCGAGGTCTATTTCAACGGGGAGTATCGCCGCTGGGACGAGGCGAATGTCCATATCATGTCGCACAGTTTTGGGAGGGGTTCGGCGATCTTCGAGGTGATCGGATTTCACGACACGCCGTCCGGACCGGCTGTTTTCCGTCTCGACGAATATCTGTCCCGTTTTTGGAAATCGGCATCCCTGCTCGAGATGGAACTGCCCCTCACGCAGGGTGCGTTGCAGGAGGCCGTCCTGACACTGGTGAAGAGAAGCGGGCTCACGAGCGGTTTCCTCAAGATGTACGGTTTCTACCCCGAGATCTCCTTCAAGATTCTCCCCCCCCAGCGGAAAATTCAGGTCGCCGTCTGTCTGTTTTCTGCGGAAGAGGCGCTCGGTCAACCGCTGGAATCCGCGCCCCGGAGCGTGACCGCCTGCGTCTCGCGGTGGCGGCGGCTCGACCCCCAGACGGTGCCGATCGAAGCGAAGGTGGCGGCCAACTATGTCAACGGGATGATGGCCCGGATGGAGTCGCGGGAGAAGGGGTTCGATTATGCGATCCTGCTCGATACGCAGGGATTTATCGCCGAGGGGGGAACCGAATCGCTCTTCCTGGTCCACAAAGGCCGGCTCATGACATCGGCCTTGGGGACGGTTCTCCAGAGCATCACCCGCAAAACCCTGCTGGAGGTCGCCGGGACGATGGGGATTGAAACCGTCACCGGACTCCTGAACCCGGGTGCGCTCGACGACGCGGATGAGCTCTTCTTCTCCGGCACGTCGGCCAAACTTCTCCCGATCCGGCAGGTGGGAGACCGGATTCTGGATGAAGTTCCCGGACCGCTCACGCGGAGGCTCTCTGAACGGATGGCGGCGATCACCTCCGGACGCGACGAACCGTTCCGGCATTGGCTCTTTCCCGCCTGACAAAGCATCATCGCAGAACCAAGTCTTTGCCGCAGTGAAACACAGTTTCCTGAAAAGGGAAACGGAATGAATCCGACAATCCGGGAAAAGAGCGCCATCCTTCTTGTGCACCCGCCCGTGGCGAAGGCCTGCGAGGCGCCGGGAGGGCCGGCGCGGCTGGCGGGGGCGCTCCGGCGTCACGGCGTCGCCTGCCGGGTCTGGGACGCCAACCTGGAGGGTCAACTGTGGCTGATGGAGGAGGGAAGGCGGATCGGCGCTCATCTGGCAGCGGTCCGTCCGGCGGAAAAACGGTTGCAAAACCGACTACCTATTGGAATCCCGGCGGGAGAAGAGGAGGTCATTCCTCATCCGGGGATGGTCGGAGGGTTCCCCGACGGCGACGCCCGCGGGAACGGAATCGACACCTGGACGCGGCGGGCGGCGAAGCGTCTGACCGAAAACCTTGCCGCGCTGCGCTCCCAGGATCTCTACCGGCATCCCGACCGTCACCGGCGGGCGGTAACGGACATGAACCGCCTCCTCGCGACGGCAGTCCGGCCTTCCGGCGTCCGCGCGACCCTTGCCGATTATGAGGATGAAAGA
>MNZQ01000021.1 GCA_001873745.1 Syntrophaceae bacterium CG2_30_58_14 | reverse complement strand
GACAAGGGGATAGAGGTGCACCATGATGGCAATTGAAAGGCATGACCTTTCTAAATTATATCCGGGATTTGCCCCGGCTAAACCTAACCATCGCACCTCTGTCCCCTTGTCCTGCGCCACTTTCGGAACTTCAGTTTGCTAAATCTTGATATCAAAGGTCTTGTTGCTCTTCTTCAGCGCCTCTTCCAGCTTCCGAACATCAGCAACCGGGATGCCCGCGTCTGCCGCCCCGTAGTTTCCGAGCAGGGGGGCTGCAATTTCCGCCGCCAAATCAATGGGCGATTTCGGCTGCAGCGGCGTTATCTTGTTTACAGGACGGCCGTAAAAGACCACCGCCGCCGTTAACTCTTTTCTGTGCGCCGCGAAGAGGAGAGAAAATCGGCCTCCCATACAAAATCCCATGCAGCCGATGGAGTTGGTAAATACGACGGGCTGTTTTTTCAGGTAGTCGACGCCGGCATCCAGATCGGCCATCGCCTCGGCATCCGACAGCTTGCCGAGGGCGTTCATCGCCTCATCCGAACCTCCGGGATAATCGGGGCCGAGACTGCGGGAGAGAAGATTGACGGAGAGGCCGACATATCCCTCTTGGGCGAGATTTCGGGTCACATCTTGAATGTAATCGGTGATGCCTCTGTTCTCGTGGATCACGATGACCCCCGGGTAGGGTCCTTTCCCGGCGGGCCGGGAGAGATAACCGCCCAAGGCGCCCCCCTTGCCCTCAAACCGAACCTTTTCGGAAATAACGTCTCTCTTTTCCTGGGCGCGGGCCATTCCCGGTATGTTGATCATTCCGCCCGCCAAGGTGAGCCACCCCGCAACCTTCAGAAACATTCGCCTGGAAAGACTCCGGTTCTTCATGTCCATGACCTTCTTGCAGAGATGATCATTCAGATTTTCCCCCGTTCCTGTGCGATTCGGATGTAGGTTTCCATGCCGGTTTCCGGTGGGAGATACTGCTGCTCCGCGGGTTTCTTCATCAGGCGCACCGCATCCGTCGGACAGGTGGAAACGCACAGGCCGCAGCCGATGCAGCGTTTCCGATTGACCAAGGCCTTTTCTTCGACCATATCAATGGCCTCCATCTGGCAGCGGCCCAGGCAGGTTTCACATCCCGTACACGCGTCTTGGTCTATTTGAGCATAGTAATTGCTCTTGACCGCCGCCGCGGGATTGGCCTGTTTTTTGAGAGACCGGAGTATCCCGCAGCAATCGCCGCAACAACTGCACATGCCGCCCATATACTGGGAATTAAACGGCTGCATCACAAGCCCGGCGGCCTCATTCTTCCCGGCAATTTCTTTGGCCTCTTTTGAGGTGATATACCGCCCCATGCCGTTATCCACATAAAAACTCGCATGGGAACCAAAGAGAAAACAGGCCTCCATCGGCTTATCGCAACCTTGACCGGCCTTTTTGGCCATGGTTCGGCAGATGCAGGGCGCAACGGCGATTTTCTTCTGATTGTCAAAAATCTTCATGACGTCCTCGTATGGCGCAATGGGCCACTCCGTCACAAGCTCCTTGTTGATCGGGATGGTTCTCATGACCGGGGTGCTCCATGCCTGGAAGCTCTTCCCGAGTGCGGCATGGTAATACTCTTCCATATCCCTGGCGAGGGTCTCGTTCACGGCATTAAGCTGAAACTCAAAAATTCCGACCACAAAAGGAACGGCTGCATAGCGGGCGACATCCTCTTTCTTCTGGCGAAACACAAGGCCCCGGCGAGCCATGTCCTCGATGTGTTTTGCGGTATTCCCCGGCGGAAGATTCAGCCGCGCCGCGATGCTCTCCGGCGTCTCCAGCATCGGGGACATCATCAGAACCATTTCCGCATCCGCCTCGGTGAATATCTGCTTGAGGATCTTGATTTCAATCCCGTTCTTCGTCGCCGGAAATCCGGTGCCCATATCGTCGAGTCTTTGTCTGAGTCGTTCATACACATCATTCATATCTGTGGTCTCCCTTTCAACGTCATTCAGTGATTATTTTTGGTTTATCACCTGTCTTCCGCATCTTCTGCATCCCGATCACCAGCGCGAACAGCGCGATTCCAATGTAGTCGAAAAGCGGCTTGGGATAGACCAGAAGCAGGCCTGCCAG
The DNA here is from genome assembly GCA_001873745.1 of Syntrophaceae bacterium CG2_30_58_14. Classification (GTDB taxonomy): domain Bacteria; phylum Desulfobacterota; class Syntrophia; order Syntrophales; family UBA5619; genus UBA5619. Next base: position 9,050 of record MNZQ01000021.1, on the reverse strand, counting down.
GATGAGCGTACAACGTTCGAACAGGTTCGTTTTTTTGAAGAGCCAGTTTTGCATGCCGCCCGCAAGCGCCGCGATGCCGATCATTGCGGTGATGCTCACCACCGCAATCTCGCCCCAGTTGGCGTGGGCAAGGGTCTTGAACGAGCCGGTCAGCAGCAGGCCCTGGCCGGAGGGGTCGAGAACGAACATGAATGGCACCAGGAACGCCGGCATTGTGTACTTCCAGGACTGCAGCGTTGTCTTGTAGGGATTACCGCCGGTGATCGCCGCCGCGGCAAACGGGGAGAGCGCGGTCGGCGGCGAAACTTCGGAAAGCACCGCGTAATAGAAGATGAACATGTGCGCCGCGAAATCCGGTACGCCGAGCATGATCAGCGCGGGTGCGGCGATCACCGCGCAGATGATGTAGCTCGCGGTCACCGGCACGGCAAGCCCGACAATCCAGACGATGCCTGAAGTGCATATTGCGGTGAGCAGGAGTTTCATTTGGTGCAAGAGGGCTGGGGTATTTGCGGCGCCAAAAAAGGTGAACAGATCGACCAGGAAACGGCTCCCCGAATCCGCATAGTCGAGGACGATCGAGCTGAATTTGAGACCGAGGCCCGTGAGCGTGACGACGCCGACGATGATGCCGGCGGCGGCGCAGGTGGCCGCGACGTTGAGCATGCCGACCGATCCGCCTTCGAGGGCTTTGATGAGCTTCGACTGGAAGAAGCCCCGGACGACCGGCTCGCGGCCGCGGAAAAGGTCGTAGGAGAGCAGCGCGCAATCCCGATGCAGAAAGCTCGTCACGAACGCGACCACGGTCGCCCAGAAGACGGCCATGATCGGCGAATAGCCGAGCAGCATGAAAAAGATGATCGAAACCAGGGAAAGAAAATGGAAGCCGAAATTGCGCGTGAGATCCCACAGTCTCTGATGCTTCTCCAACGGCGCCCCATGCGTGCCGAACTTGTGCGTATCGATCTCGACCATCACAAAAATCCCGAAATAGTACAGGATGGTCGGAATCGTCGCCATCAGGATGACGTCGAGATACGAGATCTTGAGGAATTCGGCGATCAGGAAGGCGGCGGCGCCGAGCACGGGCGGCGACAGGATTGCACCGAGTCCGCCGGCGGCAAGCAGTCCACCCGCCGGGTCCTTGGCGTACCCCGCCTTGGCGAGCATCGGATAGGCGACCGCGCCCAGCGTCACGGTGGTTGCGACCCCGGAACCCGACGGCCCGCCAAGCAGGAACGACGCCAGCACCACGGTTCGGCCCGCGCTGCTGCGTTTGCCGCCCATTGCGGCGAAGGAAAAGTCGATGTAGAACTTGCCGGCGCCGGAAAACTGGAGGAAAGCGCCATAGATCGTAAACAGGATGATGAGCGTGGAAGAGACATCCACGGCCACGCCGAAGATGCCCTCGAGCGTCATGTACATGTGGCCGGTAAGCCTTGAGATGTCGTAGCCGCGGTGCGTCCAAGGCTCCGGCAGATGCGGCCCGACCATCGCATAGACGATGAACAGCACCACGACGAAAGGCATGACCCAGCCCGAGGTCCGGCGCGCCGCTTCCAGGATCAGCACGATCAGCGCCACGCCGAGAATCTGGTCCCACAGCAGCGGATCTGTTGCACGATCGCCGAATTCTTCCCCCCAGTAGAGCATGTAGGCGATGACGGCCACGCCGAGAAGCGCAGCGACAACGTCCCACCACATGATACGGTGGCGAAAACGGGGGAGCATCGGGAAGAGCAGGAACGTCAGGAAGAGCGTAAAGCCGACATGCATCGGGCGCAGCACCTGCGCCGGCACGATCGAGTACGCCGCATAGAGGTGAAAGAGCGACATGACCACGGCGATGGCCGTGAGACTCGCCCCGAGCCAGCCGCCGAACTTGTGGCTTTTCCCCTCTTCCTCTTCGATGAATTCTTCGGCTTTTTTCAGCGCTTCTTCGCTGACGACGACCTCAGCGGCCGCCGGTTTGTCATTTTCTGTCATTGTTCTTCCTTGTGCAATAAACCCCCTCCCCGGCCCTCTTCTGTCTAAAGGAGGGCCGGGTGGAGGGCAACGACCTCAAGTTTCAAATGGTGATGCGGACGATTTCTACTTCAGCTTGATCCCCTTCTCGGCGAAATACTTGATCGCCCCGGGGTGGTACGGGATCGGCGAGTGGGCGTTCGTCTGGTACCTGTAATCGAAGTTCAGCGCTTCCCTGTGGACGGCGACCAAATCGGCCTTCCTGTCGAAGATCGTCTTGACGATGTTGTACGCGACCTGGTTGGACATCCTTTCATGTGAGACGAGGATATTCCAGACAGTCGCGACCTTGTTGGGGACGTCCTGCCCCGGGTAGCTCTTTGCCGGGATCGCGTCCTGGACATACAGCGGCCCGTACTTTCGGTTCATCGCGTCCACGACCTCCGAATGGTCGATCATCTGGATCTTGACCCCGGGGGTCGCGCCGAGGTCGGTGACGGCGGCCGTCGGAATTCCCCCGACCCAGAAGAAGGCGTCGATCTTTCCGTCCTTGACGGCATTGACCGATTCGGCGACGCCGAGTCTTTCGCGCTTGAGGTCCTTGTCCTTGTCGAGACCGGCCGCCTCGATCACGCGGAATGCCATGACCTCGGTTGCGCTGCCCGGCGAACCGGTCGATACGCGCTTTCCTTTAAGATCGGCCATCTTCTTGATCCCGGTGCTCGCGATGGTCACCACATGCATGCGATTCGGATAAAGCACCATCAGCGTGCGGATTGGGATTTTCCCGCTCTTGAACTTATCTTCACCCTGGAGGGCAGTCAGGGCTGCGTCCACCATCACAAGTCCGACATCCGACTTGCCCGTTCCGAGCAATTGCAGGTTTGCGACCGAGCCGCCGGTCACCTCCGCCGTCGCCTGCATTCCCGGTACGTACTTGGACAGGACATTGGCCATGCCGCCTCCCATCGGATAGTACACACCGCCGGTGCCGCCGGTGCCGCCGGTGCCGATGGAAATATTGATCTTCTCCTGCGCCGGAGCGGCGCCCGCCAGCAACGCAACAAACAGTACCGCATGCTTCCGATAATACGTTTCATCTGGTCCTCCTTTTTTGAACGGCATTTCGCCATTTGGTAACCCGGTTCAACGCGTTGAACCGCACGCTGGATAAAAACGGACGTTGTGTGAGCGTACGTTACGAAGAACGGTTTTGGATGTCAACAAATTTCTGCTGTATTGCGGGATCGCATGACCGGGCTAATAGATCTTTTTCTCTGCGTCCGGCCAGTATCGATCCCGCAGTTTTTTCTTCTCAATCTTTCCCGATCCGGTTTTGGGCAATGCAGAGATAAAATCGATGGACTTCGGCGCTTTATACCGGGCGATTCGCTCCTTGCAGAAGCGGATCAGTTCCTCCTCTGTCGCCTGGCCGGCTGGCTTCAGGACCACAATCCCCTGGACCGCTTCGCCCCATTTCTCATCGGGAACGCCCACGACGGCGCACTCTAATACGGCCGGGTGCAGGTACAGCGTATTTTCCACCTCGGTGGAATAGACGTTCTCCCCGCCGGTCATGATCATATCCTTGCGGCGGTCCACGATCGTGACATAACCCTCTTCATCCATGACGGCCATATCGCCCGTATAAAGCCAGCCGTTTCGGATCGCCCGCGCCGTCTCCTCCGGCATTTGCCAGTAGCCGGGGGTCACGGTATCGCCCCGGACAATGATTTCCCCGACCTCTTTTTCATCCCTTCGGATCTCCCGGCCCTCGTCCGTCACCACCTTCAGTTCCACCGCGATGAACTCCCGGCCCGTCTTGGACTTGAAGCGCATCTGTTCATCGGGGGACTTTTGCAGCAGATGTTCTTTCAGGATGGAAAGGGTCAGGTAGGGGCTGGTCTCGGTCATCCCGTAGGTTTGGATGTAGTCGCACTGGAATGTTTCCACGATCCGGCGAACCACTTCCGGGGCAATGGGGGCGCCGCCGCTGAGCAGCACCCGCAGATGTCTGTAATCATAATTCTGAACCCCTGCATCATTCACCAGCATGTTGAGCATGGTGGGGATCATGTTCGTCAGCGTGACCTTTTCCCTTTCGATCGCGGCTAAGACCGCCGGCGGGTCGAACTCGCCGACCATCACATGGGTGCCGCCAACCCACGTGATTGCCCAGGTTGCCCAGGCGTCCGCCAGGTGAAACAGCGGCGCGGCGTGAAGCCAGACATCCCGGTCCGTGAGCTGCAGCTCCGCAATGGTTCCCAAGGCGTGGACCATTACGTTTTTGTGGGTCAGCATCACCCCTTTGGGGCGACCGGTGGTGCCGCTGGTATAGTAGATCTGGGCGATGTCCGTTTCCTTAACGTCAACATCAACATCAACGTAAACATCGGAAACAGGCGCCGACGCTCCCACCACAATTTCTTCATAGTGCAAATCCCGGTTCCCATCCGGAAGCTCGCCCGTATTATCGCCGGTCCAAATGATCTTTCCCACGGTCGGAAGATCCGTCCGGATCTGGTCAACCGTTTGCCTGAACCTTGGATCGGCAATCAGCGCCTTGGCGCCGGCATTGTTCATGATCACGGCTAACTCCCCGGCGGAGAGCCGGTAGTTCAGAGGAACGGCCGCCGCGCCTCGAAGCGCAATGGCGTAATAGACCTCCAGAAAGCAGTGACAGTTGGGATGCAGGATCGCAACCCGGTCGCCTTTTTCGATCCCTGTTTCTTTCAGGTAAGCCGAGAAGCGGCTCAGGCGTCCGAAAAATTCCTCATAGGTCCAGCGGCGATTGCCGCAGATGATCGCCTCCTTGTGGGGGAAGAACTGGCAAGCCTTCTTCAATGTGTCAGCCAGAAGCATCTTGTTACCTCACCATACGGAATGGAAGATCCGGTTTTCCGACGGCGCAAAAGACCTTATGGGCCGTCTCTTCGATATGCCGCCACTTGTCCGTCTCCGGAGGAAGGATATTCCTGAAACGCACCGGACGGCGGTGATGGTCCCCATCGTTTAAAAACCTCTCCCGATCTTCTGAATTTAGGGGTGATTCTAATAGCATAACGATGCGATAAACGCAACAGTAATGACGAGAAATAATCCTTGATCCCGTAGCGGGATCAGTCTATGAACCTCACCATGTGAATCATCTCCCGCAAGACCCTGAAAGATTTTTGGGATCGGCATTCGGATGCGCAGCAATCTTTGCAGGCTTGGTATGATGACGCCAAACATGCGGAATGGAAGTCCCCCGCGGAGCGCCGTGGGGCCCCTGTTCGGTTACGGGAGAACCTTCATCGACCTGATGACGACCGATGTTTCCGGGACGTCCCGGAAACCCTTCTGCATTCCGGTCTTGACGGCGGCGATCTTGTCCACTACGTCCATCCCTTCACTGACTTTGCCGAAGACCGCATACCCATACCCCTGCGGCGTATTGTCACGATGGTTCAGAAAGCCATTGTCGACCACATTGATGAAGAACTGGGCCGTGGCTGAATCGACCACCATGGTGCGGGCCATGGCGAGCGTGCCGCGTAGGTTCTTCAGACCATTGGCAGCTTCGTTCTTGATCGGCGGGTTGGTCTGTTTCTGCTTCAGGTCGGCCGTGAATCCTCCGCCCTGAATCATGAAGTTGGGAATGACCCGGTGGCAGACGGCGCCGTCATAGAAGCCGCTGTTGACATAGTCCAGGAAGTTCTTTACCGAGATTGGCGCCTCCTTGGCGAGGAGCTCCAGTTTCACATTCCCCAGGCTGGTCTCCATGAGTACGACAGGGTTCCTGGCGGCCGGTTCGGCGGCGCCCGCGATGCCGGCGCAGAGAATCGGCAGACCGCAGGCCAGGATGACCAGAATCTTTTTCAGCATTGTTTCCTCCTTCAAATTGTTCCCCGTGGTCTGTCAGCGAGGCGTCGCGTCCGGCAGGCCGCCGTCGACGGGAATGGTCGCACCGGTTGTCGGCGTTTGATGGGTCACAAAGAAAACCACGGCCCGCGCGACATGCTCGGCGGCGACCCGCGCCTTCAGCAGATTTCGCCCGCGATAATACGCTTCAAGACCCTTTTCATCCAGACCGCGGGCCTTCATGCGGTCCGGCCCGACCTGCGCCCACAGGCCCGATCTCTTGGATCCATGCGAAAACACGGCATCCGGCGCGACCATATTTACGCGCACGCCCATATCCGCGAACTCGATGCTGGCAATGCGGCACAACTGGTGGGACGCGGCCTTTGTCGCGCTGTAGGCCCCGAATTTCGCGCCGGGCGCAAACACATTCTTTGTCGAAATCAGGACGACGTCGCCGGCGGTGTTCTGCAGTTTGAAGAGCTTCCCTGCCTGGGCAAGCAGCAACAGGGTTCCTTCGACATTGACGCGCTCTAATTTTTGAAATGCGTCAAGATCCATTTCCGTGAGCGCAGAGACATGCGCCAGGCCCGCATTGATGACGACGATATCGATTCCGCCGAAGGCCTCGACCGTTTTTTCAAATGCGGTCGATACCGATGCGCCGTCGGTCACATCGAGCGGCACAACGAGCGCGTGGTCCCCATACAGGTTTTTCAGCGTGAACGCCATGGCGTCCAGATTCTCGCCTGCAAGATCCGTCGCGGCGACATGGCAGCCCTGCCGGAGAAATTCTTCGCAGATGCCCGACCCGATTGCGCCGGCCGCTCCCGTGACGATCGCTACGCGGCCAAGCAGCGGCTTTTGACCTTTACCGGCGACCTTTGCCAGTTGAAACGCTCGGAATTCCATGTCGAACAGATGCTCTTCCGTCAGCCCGAGGTAGGTTCCGTCCGTTTCGCTGATCGTGCGCTTGACGATGAGCGCCTGCTCCGTGATGTCGCGGGCGATGCGCGCCATGCCCAGGTCCGGTCCTGCGCACACGGCGCCCAGGCCGGGCAGCAGGATGACCCTCGGCAGAAGGTCGAACCCGGAGGCGTCGAATTCCGGGAGACGCGATGAGAATTTCTTGAGATAGACGTCATAGCGGGCGCTGAACGACGCGATCTCCCGGGCCAGTTGTCGGCGGAGGAGGGCGATGTCTTCATAATCGGGGTTTTCGATGAAGAGCGGATACGCCTTTGTCCGCACGAGATAATCCGGCGTCAGCGGCGCTGTGCATGCAAGCGCTTTGGCTTGGGGAGAGTCAAGAATATCGAGAGTCTCTCTGGAGATGAGCGGCGCGAGGACCGTTTTTTCATGCGGATTGTCCGGGTCGGCGGAGGCCGGCGAAAGCAGGCCCCGGAGCAGCGGCGCGATTTTCGTATAACGCTTCCAGGCGGTTTCAACGGCTGTCGCCGTGTTCAGCGGGAAGATCCGCCGCCGGGAATTCCGCAGGTATTCTTCCGCCCTGCCGACCATTTCCAGCGTATGGTCGTACGCCTCTTTCGGACCCGTCCCCCATGTGATCAGGCCGTGATGCATCACCACGATCGCCCGGAGCTCTTTTCCGGAGTCGAACGCATCGGCGACCGCGCGACCCAGCGCCAGACCTGCATTGATATACGGCACCACCCCGACATCGCCTCCCAATGCGGCGGCGATCGTTTCTTCACCCCCGGCGCGATTGGTCAGCGTCAGGATGGCCGTCGGATGCGTATGCACAATGCATCTTTGGTCGAGGAAGACATGCATCAACGTCTCGATCGAAGGCAGCGCATCGCCCGGCTTGAGCATGCGCATGCGGAATTCGTCGGCCATGATTTCATCGGTCAGGGACGAAACGGCGCGCAGTTTCTTGAGATACGCATGGTCGAGACAGACAAAATCGGAGGGGAGAACCGCCTCTAAGGCAACACCTGATGCCTTGACAAAAAGCGCCGCAACATCATCGCCGGCAATGGTTTTGACCACCCCCTTGAGCGACGTGTTTCCGCCGCCGTGCATGGCCAGATCCGGACGGCTTCCCACCAGGCGCGTTGCATACGCCATGAGGGCGACGTCGTTTCCCCTTTCGGGGCCATGGGTTTTTATGAAATCGTCCGCTTCCGCTTCAATCCAGTCGTTGTTCATGATGGTTGCTTCCCCGGCAGTGCATTATGCCTGTTGCTGTTTCAGATCGAGGAACATCTCATACGCCGGCTCCGGTCTCATGTTTTCATGAACCACCTTGCGAACGGCTCTGATCATGGCCACCGGCGCTTCGGACTGGAAAATGTTCCTCCCCATGTCCACGCCCGCCGCCCCCTGATTGATCGCCTCATAAGCCATCTGCAGCGCATCGAGCTCGGGGAGTTTCTTGCCGCCGGCGATGACGATGGGAACGGGGCAGGCGGCGGTAACCGTCTCAAAATCGGGCACGAAATAGGTCTTCACAAACGCGGCGCCGAGCTCGGCGCACATGCGCGTGGCAAGCCGGATGTACTTGGTGTCGCGGACCAGTTCCTTGCCGACCGCCGTTACACCCAGAACCGGCATGCCGACCCGGTTGCCCATGTCGATCAGACGCGTCAGGTTGATCACCGACTGCGTTTCGAACGCGCCGCCGATGAACACCTGTGTCGCAACGGCGCATGCGTTCAGGCGAACCGCATCGTCCATATCCATGGCGATATGTTCATTGGACAGCTCCTTCAGAATGCTCGGTCCGCCGCTGGCGCGAAGCACCGTGGCCTTGTTCAGCGAGGGCGGGATTACAGACCGCAGAATCCCGCGCGTAAGCATGAGCGCATCGGCGTAGGGCGCGAGCGGCAGGATGGTGATATCCGGCCGTTCCAGACCGGTCGTCGGTCCCTGAAAGTAGCCATGGTCAAAGGCGAGCATCACGGTTTTGCCGGACGCTGCATCAAAAATGCGGGCAAGTCGGTTTTTCATCCCCCAGTCATAGGAATTCGACCCTTTCAGGAAAAAGAGTTCGCTCCGTTGAGGCACGTCGGCATAAAAACTTTTTTCGACCTTTCCGGTATCCGCTTCAGGCATGAAATCCTCCTTTAAGATCTTGTAATCATCCCGGTGTCAGACCAACTCCCATACACGGGTCGGGAACAACGAAGGATGAAAATCACCCCCACCCCACCCTCCCCCGTCGAGGGGAGGGATACAGGGAAGGACATTTTTTTAACGAACCTGGGCGGCACGAGTAT
>MNZQ01000155.1 GCA_001873745.1 Syntrophaceae bacterium CG2_30_58_14 | reverse complement strand
ACAACCTGATCAAGGCGACCGAACGGTTTATCCGGGAGAAAACCCGCGAAGGCCGGGAGGTTGAGCTCATCCCGATCGGCCGGAAAGGGCGGGACTTCTTCCGGAAGAAGGCAAAAATCATCAACGCCCGGCCCGATGTTTTAGGAAAATTCGACATGAGCCTTGCCGTTCGGATCTCCGGAGACGTCATTCCCTCCTTCGTCAGCCAAGAGTACGACGAGCTCTACCTTTTCTACAACGAGTTCGTCAATGTCGCCGTCCAGCGACCCACCGTGGTCCGGCTTTTTCCCCTCCCCGCCATCGGACGCAAGGAGAAGGGCGAACCGGACAATCTGCTCGACTCCATCTACGAGCCTTCAGCGCAGGCGCTGCTGGAAAAACTGCTCCCGATGTACGTTCATGTACTGATCTACCGCGCGCTGGTCGAGACCTCCGCCGGGGAAAACGGCGCCCGGATGGCGGCGATGGACAACGCGACCCGGAACTGCGAGGATCTGATTCAGAACCTGACGCTCAAATACAACAAGGTAAGACAATCGGCGATCACCGCCGAGCTGATGGACATCGTGGGCGGCACCGAGGCGCTGGCGAAAGGATAATCAAGACGGACAATGGGCGGGCTTAAAGCCGGCGCCGCAAAAGATCATGTTAAGGAGAAGGGTATGAACGCAGGAAAACTTGTACAGGTCATCGGGCCGGTCGTGGACGTGGCATTCGACGAGGGACAGCTCCCGAACATCATGAACGCCATCGCCATCTCCAACCCCACGATCAGCGACGTTGAGGATAACCTGATCGTCGAGGTCGCGCAGCATCTGGGCGACAACGTCGTCCGCTGCATCGCCATGGACATCACCGACGGCCTGGTCCGCGGGATGAAGGCGAAGGACCTGGGCGGACCGATCAGCGTGCCCGTGGGACCCGAATGCCTTGGGCGAATCCTCAACGTCGTCGGCCGTCCGGTCGACGGCCTGGGACCCGTCGAGGCGAAGCATACCATGCCCATCCACCGTGAGGCGCCCACCTTCCTTGAACAGGATACCTCGGTTCATGTGCTCGAAACGGGGGTCAAGGTAATCGACCTTCTCGTACCCTTTCCGCGGGGGGGAAAGATGGGGATGTTCGGCGGCGCCGGCGTCGGCAAGACCGTCGTCATGATGGAGATGATCCACAACATCGCCATGCACCACGGCGGCATTTCGGTCTTTGCCGGTGTGGGCGAGCGGACCCGCGAGGGGAACGACCTCTACCTCGAGATGAAGGCCTCGGGGGTCATCAAACAGGCGGCCCTGATCTACGGCCAGATGACCGAGCCGCCGGGCGCCCGCGCCCGCGTGGCCCTGACGGCCCTGGCGGCGGCGGAATATTTCCGGGATGTGGAAGGGCAGGACGTCCTGCTGTTCATCGACAATATTTTCCGGTTTACACAGGCGGGCTCCGAAGTATCGGCCCTGCTGGGCCGCATGCCCTCCGCCGTCGGTTATCAACCGACCTTGGCCACCGACTTGGGAGAGCTTCAGGAACGCATCACCTCCACCAACAAGGGGTCCATTACGGCGGTTCAATGCGTTTACGTGCCGGCAGACGATCTGACGGATCCGGCGCCGGCAACGACATTTGCCCACCTTGACGGAACCGTTGTTCTCTCCCGACCGATTGCCGAACTGGGCATCTACCCGGCCGTGGACCCCCTGGATTCCACCTCCCGCATCCTGGACCCGAATGTGCTGGGCGCAGAACACTACCAAGTGGCGCGGCAGGTTCAGGTGACGCTCCAGAAATACAAGGATCTCCAGGACATCATCGCCATCCTCGGCATGGACGAACTTTCCGAGGGAGATAAGGTAACCGTAAGCAGGGCGAGAAAGATCCAGCGGTTCCTCTCCCAGCCCTTCTTCGTCGCCGCGCAGTTCACCGGCACGGAGGGCAAATTCGTCACGGTGGCCGACACGGTCCGGGGATTCAAGGAGATCCTGGAGGGGAAACACGACGACCTGCCCGAGCAGGCCTTCTACATGGTCGGCGGCATCGAAGAGGTCGTGGAGAAGGCGAAAAAACTCGCCGAATAACCGGAGGCGCTTCAAGATGGCTCGCGAATTGACACTGGAAATCGTAACGCCCGAAAAGATCGCCTTCACGGGGGTCGTCGAAGAGGTGACCATCCCCGGCACAGAAGGGGAATTCGGCGTTCTCAAGGGGCACGCCTCCCTGCTCAGTTCGGTCGATATCGGGAAACTCAGTTTCACCAAAGACCACAAGAAGACCTATTATGCGGTGAACACGGGTTATGCCGAGGTCACGGCCTCCAAGGTCACGGTCCTCGTGGAAACCGCCGAGAGGGCGGATCTAATCGACCCGGAGAGGGCAAAGCGCGCCCGGGAGAGGGCCGAGGAGAAAATAAGGAAACTGCCCAAACAGGATATGGAGTTCGAAAAGGCACGGCTGGCCCTTCTGCGAGCGGTGACCCGAATCAACATCGCCGGAAAAACCTAACAGGCTGCTGAAAAACGCCCATCTGCTCAAGTTTCCCTCATCCTTCGCCGTTCAACGTACCCGAAAGTACGCCTCACGGTTCAGCATTTCGGGGGTCTTGCATCTGGACATTTTTGAACAGCCTGTAGTCCTTAGTCCTCTTCCTGAACGGTGATATCGATGATTTCGAATTCGCGGACGCCGCCCGGCGTTTTGACGCTCACCTCGTCGCCGACGCGTTTGCCGATCAGCGCCCTGCCGATCGGCGAGGTTACGGAAATTCGGTTTCTTTCGAGGTCCGACTCGAGGGGTCCCAAAAGCTGGTAGGTGATCCCCTTGCCAGTACCGATCTCCTCGATGGCCACGGTCGAACCGAAGACCACCCTTTCGCAGGTCAGGTTCTTCAAGTCGATCACGTTGGACAGCGCCAGGTTGTTTTCCAATTCCTGCATTTTCCCGTGCAGGAAGGACTGCCTCTCCTTGGCCGCCGAGTATTCCGCGTTTTCCGAAAGATCCCCGTGCCCTCTCGCGATCTCGATGTCCTTGATGTTCTGGGGGATGGAAACCGTCTTTACAACCTCCAGTTCCCGCTTCAACCTTGCAAATCCCGCCCTGGTGATGGGTATCTTGTCCATAAAACTTCTTCTCCCGCCTAGATATTCTGGGCGCCTCGCAGGCAGGCAATACCCCGCCGACCGACTACCGCACGAGGTTTGATCCTTAATCGAGAAACCACGGGCTGTCAAGTAAGAAATGCGGCGGGAGGGACACTTGTCACGTCCCGGAAACTGTGTTAGAATGCGTAATGTGGTCGGGGACCGGTGGGACCGGAACATCCGCAAGCGCCATCCGGTCTTCCAAAACGGGAAAGGAGAGTACACGGCTTCCATGTTCGATCAATATGATCGTGATATCAATTATCTGCGTGTTTCCGTCACGGACCGGTGCAACCTTCGCTGCAGCTACTGCACGCCCAAGGAGGGGCTCTCCCGAATCGGTCACGACGACATCCTCCGGTACGAGGAGATCCGCCGTATCATCCGGATTGCGGCGGGGCTCGGGATCACGAAGGTCCGGATCACCGGCGGCGAACCGCTGGTCCGCCGGGGCGTCGCCGCGTTTATCGCATCCCTCCGCGCGATCCCGGAACTGAAGGATATCAGCCTGACGACGAACGGCATCCTTCTCGAAGCCTGTGCGGAGAACCTCTTTGCCGCGGGAATCCGGCGGATCAACATCAGCCTCGACTCCCTGAACGCCGACAAGTACGCCCGAATCACGCGGGGCGGGGAGATCCATGCCGTCCTCCATGGAATCCGCAAGGTCCGGGAAACCGGCTTCTCCCCGATCAAGATCAACATCGTGGCCATCAAGGGGTTCAACGACGACGAGATCCTGGACTTCGCCCGGATGACCCTCGAAAATCCCTATCAGATCCGATTCATCGAACTGATGCCCCTCGGCCATGCGGGAATCGAAAACAACGGTCGGTATATTTCCAACGCCCTCGTCCGGAAGCGGATCGAGGCGTTCGGCCGTCTTGAACCGGTCAACGGTCCGGGCAACGGGGACGAGGGCCCGGCGCGAATCTACCGCCTCGCCGGCGGCGCCGGGGAGATCGGGTTCATCAGCCCGGTCAGCCGCCACTTCTGCGGCACGTGCAACCGCCTCCGCCTGACGGCGGACGGCCACCTCCGGGCCTGCTTGCTGTCGGATGACGAAACGGACCTCAAGGGCCCCCTCCGGGCGGGATGCGCCGACGGGGAGTTGGAGAAACTCATCCGGGGGGCGATCGCCCGGAAACCAAAAGAGCACCAAATCGCCTGTACGGATCACCACGTCAAGAAATGCATGAAAGAGATGCCGGCGATCGGCGGGTGAAGGGTTCCCCCTGCACCGGCGAATGGAAACAGGTTTTCACAAGGCGACGGAAAGACGACGTGGCGACAGGAAAGAAGATGGAAACGCAGAAAGAGACGGTTCATGACGACGGGCGGGTAACGCCCACCGGCCGCTATCTCGACGGGAGGATCAAGAGCCTTATCCTCGATCTGACGGCGCCCCGCGCCGGGGAACGTCTCCTTGACGTCGGGTGCGGCAGCGGCGAACACCTCGGCCTCTTCCGGCGGAAGGGGTGCGACGTGACGGGGATCGATCCGTCATCCCTCCTGCTCGACCAGGCATCCCAGCAACTCCACAGCCGTGCCGAGCTTCGCCTCGGCCGGGCCGAGGACCTCCCCTTCTCCGACAACGAATTTGACATCGTCACGCTGATCGCCTCCCTCGAGTTCACCAGCGACCCCGGCCTGGCCGTCGCCGAGGCGATCCGGGTCTGCCGGGGGCGGGTCTTCATCGGGGTGATGAACCGTTGGTCCCTGATCGGGTCGCAGGGGCGCCTGCCTGGCCTTTTCAATCCCCAATGCCACACAATAAACCGTTTCTTCCACCTCGCCTCCCTCACCGCCATGATCCGGAGGCAGCTCCCGGGGGTCCGGATCCAGTGGGGCAGCGTCATCTTCCTTCCCTGGAGCTGGTATGATTTCGCCACCGGCATGGAGGAGCGAATCCCCGTGATGAACAACCCCTTCGGCGCCTTCTTCGGCCTGGCCTTCTCCGTAACCTTCTCCTTCCGGACGATTCAGGATGTGATCCGGGAACCGGTCGCGCTGAGTCCGGATGGCCGGAGACCCGTGCCGGGCGTCGTCCGTGAATTCAAAAAGGGTGGCTTGCCGACGGTTTACAGGGAGACGAAAAATGGTTCATGAGGCGTTGCTGTATGAAAAGGAAGCGGGGAATCGGGTAAGCTGCGGCCTCTGCGCCCACCGCTGTCGGATCGCCCCCGGAGAGCGCGGCGTCTGTGGCGTCCGGGAAAACCGTGGGGGAACCCTCTACAGTCTCGTTTACGGCGCGATCATCGCCGAAAACGTCGATCCCATCGAGAAGAAGCCCCTCTTCCATCTCCTTCCCGGTTCCCGCTCCTTCTCGATCGCCACGGCCGGCTGCAACTTCCGCTGCGCCTTCTGCCAGAATCACGAGATCTCACAGATGCCGCGGGAAACGGGCCGGATCGTCGGGCGTGAAAGAACCCCGGTGGAGATCGTGGAGATGGCCCTCCGGAGCGGGTCGCGGAGCATCGCCTACACCTACACGGAGCCGACCGTCTATTTCGAATTCGCCTTTGATATCGCCGGAATCGCCCGGGGAAAGGGGCTCAAAAACGTCTTTGTGACGAACGGCTACATGACCCCCGGGATGTTGGAGCTCTTCGCGCCCCGCCTCGACGCGGCGAACGTCGATCTGAAGGCCTTCCGCGACGATTTCTATAAAAAGCAGTGCGGCGCGCGACTCCAGCCGGTCAAGGACAGCCTGAGAAAGATGAAGGAACTTGGGATCTGGGTCGAGGTGACGACGCTCCTCATCCCCGATCTCAACGACGGCGAGGAGGAGCTCGGCGAACTCGCTGCCTTCCTCGTCTCCCTCGGGGCGGAAACCCCTTGGCACATCAGCCGCTTCCACCCCCAGTACCGGATGAACCAGACGCCGCCGACGCCGGCTTCCTCGATTCATCGGGCCGCAGAGATCGGCAAATCCGCCGGGCTGAAATACGTTTACTGCGGAAACCTCCCCGGAGATCCGGGGGAGAACACCCTTTGCGCCCACTGCGGCCGGCGCCTCATCGGCCGCTATGGCTTCTCCATCGAACGGCTGGACCTGAAGGGATCGGCCTGCCCTGATTGCGGGACGCCCCTCGACGGGATCTTCTGACAGCGGACGGGATCATGAACGAAACGAACGATGACCTTTGGGAGGTGATCGCCACGGCCGCCGGGATGACGCAGGCGAACATCATCCTGGGTCGGCTCAAGAGCGAAGGAATCCCGACGCAGCTCCGGTACGAGGCCGCCGGGACGATCTATGCGATCACGGTTGACGGTCTGGGCGAGGTGAAGATCCTCGTCCCCGTCCCCGACTGGGAACGGGCGAAAGAACTCCTCTCCCGCTCCTACGACGACGGCGAGCTCCCCTGGGAGAAAGGTCCGGATGACGGGAAGGTTTTTTGAAAAAACGGAAGCGGGGATCCGGCAAAGGATGTCCAGGTGACCCGCGACGCCCCGTGAGTCCGGGACAAACCCTCCCCCTTTCGGCAGCGCGCCGGATCCCCCCCTGCCAACCCTTTTTTCCCCTCCCCTCCACCATATATTGTGGTTCTCCCTCACGCTCCCCACAGCCGATTGTATTTTTTCTTTACAAATCCATTTTCTTCTGATAGAATCCACTGAAATTTCGCTATCCACTGGATTTAAAAGAAGATGAGACTCAAGAGACTCGAAATCGCCGGTTTTAAATCCTTCCGGGAGAAGGTTGTCGTTGATTTCTCCCCCGGGATCAGCGGCATTGTCGGCCCCAACGGATGCGGCAAGAGCAACATCGCCGACGCAATCCGCTGGGTCATGGGCGAGCAGCGGGTCAAGACCCTCCGCGGGAAGAAGATGGACGACGTGATCTTCAACGGCTCGGAGGAGGCCGCACCTGTCGGGATGGCCGAGGTCTCCATGATCCTCACGGCGGAAGGGCAGCCGTTCCCCGGCAATTACGCGGAATGCAGCGAGATGATGATCGCCCGTCGCCTCTTTCGCGATGGGGAGAGCGAATACACGATCAACAAGATTCCGTGCCGCCTCTTAGACGTTCGGGAATTCTTCATGGGCACGGGGGTCGGCGCCCGGACCTACTCCCTTGTCGAGCAGAACAGCGTCGCCTCCCTTGTCGAGGCGAAGCCGGAAGATCGGCGGCAGTTCATCGAGGAGGCGGCCGGCATCTCCAAATACAAGAGCCGGAGGGAGTCCGCGGTCCGGAAGATGGAGGCGACCCGGGAGAACATGGTCCGCCTGAACGACATCCTCCGCGAGGTGAAGACCCAACTCAACACGATCTCCCGCCAGGCGAAAAGGGCGGAGCAGTACAAAGCTCTGAAGCAGTCCCTCAAAGAGGCCGAGCTCACCGTCGCCCTCCAGACCTGTGCCGACCTGTCCGCCTGCCGGGCCTCTCGGGAAGAGGCGAAACATGCACTCAAAAACCGGGAGACAGAGGTCCGGACACGCCTACAGTCCATCGAGGCCGCCCTGGAGAAACTGAAGGCGGAGGTCCTCGAAAACGATGGCCTGATCTCGGCCCACCAGGAAAAACGCTACGGCACGAAAAACACGATCAATATCAAGGAACAGGGGATCGAATTCTCCCGACGGAAAATCGCCGATCTTGCCGCAAGACGGGAAAAGGACCTTGCGGAAGGCGAGGCCCTGAAACGGCGCGAGGGCGAGACCGACGGCGAAATTGCCTCCCTCCGGACCGCCGCGGCCGAGGCGGAAGAGAGGATCGAGACGCTCCGGAAGGAGGTCGCCGAGGGGGCGCAGACCCTCGAAGAACTCCGGCGGATGGACCGGACCTGCCGCCAGGCCCTGGAGGAAAAGAAGGTCCGGTACATCGATATCGTCACCGAAAAGGCCAAGCTGAAAAACATGGTCGTCGGCCTTGCCCGGATGGTCGAAGACTTCGGGAAACGGGAGGCGCGGGAGGTCCGGGAGATCGAGGAAACCGGAAAGCGGTCGGCGGAACTCCGCCGCACGCTGGAAAAACTCCGTTCCGGGCTTGCCGTCGAGGAGGAGGGTTTTGCGGAAATTGGACAGCGGCGGGAGGAGATCGCCGACGAGCTGGAACGCGCCCGTGGGGAACTGGCGGAGGCCGAGGAAAAGATCGCCGGACTCCGCGAAGAGAACAGCCGGAAGGCGGCGAGACTCGCCTCGCTCCGGGAATTCGAAGAGAGCTACGCCGGATGCAACGAGGGGGTCAAGTCCCTGATGACCGGCGGCAAGGGGTCCGACCGTCCGGGTCTCTCCCGCGAGCTCTTCCTGGGCCTCGTCGCCGACCACATCCGCGTCCCAAGGGAGTACGAAACGGCCGTCGAGGCGGTCCTCGGGGAGAAGCTCCAGTACGTCGTGGTGAAGGATCAGACGGACGGCGTCCGGGCGATCGACTACCTGAAAAGCGCCTCCCTCGGCCGGGGAAGTTTCGTCCCGCTCGAGGTCCGGTCCCACGCCTCCGGCGCCTCCCTCGCAGAGCACGAACATCTCCGGGAGGCGGTCCCGCTGATCGACCGGATCACGGTCCGGGAGGATTGCCGGGCGATCGTCAACGAACTGCTGGGCGACGTCCTTCTGATCCCCAACCTCGGGAGCGGCATCTCCCTCTGGCGGCAGAACGGCTTCTGCGGCACCTTCGTCACGCCGGAGGGGGACATCATCAGTCCGAGCGGCATCCTGACGGGTGGGAGCGGCAACGGCAACGACCGGAGCCTGCTGCGCAACCGGCGCGAAATCATGGAGCTTACCGAAGAGGTTGCAAAGCTCCAGGCCGAACTCCAGGAAGAGCAGGAAGGCCGGAAAAAAGCCGCCTCTCGGATCGCCCAGTGGGACGAGGAGCTCCTCCGGCTCCGTTCCCAGGTCCACCTCACGGAACTCCGAATCAACGGCCTCCGAAAGGACGTCGAACGGTACGAAGGCGAATTGCGCCAGGTCGGGGAGCGGCTCAAGGCCCTCCATTTTAATCGGGAAAACCTCGCCGCGGAGGCCGCCGACGCCCGCGGGAAGATCGCGCGGCACGAGGCGGATATGAAGGCCGTCGAGGGCAAGGAGGCGGTTCTCAACGCAGCGATGGCCGGCGACCGCGAGCGAGGGGATGCGCTCCGGGCCGATCTGGAAGAGCGGGAGCAGGCCCTCACCGAACGGAAGGTCCGCCTGGCCTCCCTCGAAGAAAAGCTTGAGGCCGACCGGAGGACGCTGGCCCGTCTGGAAACCTCGCTTGTTGACCACTCCCGCGAGATCGCCGCCCGGACGGCCGACGCGGAGACCTGTGAACGCGAAGCGCAGGCGCTTGCCGCTCAGATCGCCGCCGAGGAAGAGGCGCTCCAAGGCCTCTACGCCGAATGCGAAACCATCGAGAAAACCCTCTCCGCAAAGCGGGACGCCCAGCAGGATAAGGAGACCCTCCTCCGCACGCGGGAGACGGAGATCCGGGAGACCAAGAAGGTCCTCGACGGACAGCTCCGCGAAGGGACCGAGTTGGAGGTCGCCGCCCGGGAGATCGCGCTGCAACTGGAGAACCTCCAGCGGAACATCCAGGAGAAGCACGGCGCGGACCTCGTGCAGCTCCTCCCGGAATTCCATCCACTCGCGGAGGAGGCCCTAACGGCGCTTGCCGACCGGCTCGAACGGGACCGGCAGGCCGTCGAGAATTTCGGCGAGGTCAACCTCCTCGCCCTTTCCGAGCACGAAGAGTTGAAGACCCGCTTCGAGTTTCTCACCGGCCAGATCGCCGACCTGAACGCCTCCCTGGATACGCTCCAGAAGACGATCACCCGGATCAACACCGTCTCCCGGCAGCGGTTCGCCGAAACCTTCGCGGGGGTCAACCAGTGCTTCCAGCAGGTCTTCTCCCGCCTCTTCCCCGGCGGCCGGGCGGAACTCAGCCTGACCGACGAGAACGACCTCCTCGAAACGGGCGTGGACATCGAGATCCGGATCCCGGGGAAACGGACACAGAGCGTCACGCTCCTTTCCGGCGGCGAAAAGTCCCTGTCGGCGATCGCGCTGATCTTTTCGATCCTTCTCTACCGCCCCGTACCCTTCGTTCTGTTAGACGAGGTGGACGCAGCGCTCGACGACACGAACATCTCGCTTTTCAACCGCCTGGTGAAGGATACCGCGGCCCAATCCCAGATCCTGCTGATCACCCACAACAAAAAATCGATGGAAATCGCGGACAGCCTCTACGGCGTCACGCTCCTGAAACAGGGGGTCTCCACGCTGGTATCCGTGAGCCTCAACTGAGTTCTCCGTTGCCTCATCAATACATGTTACCGGGGGGGAGAATTATAAGGTTCTCCTTTCCTTCTTTACATTTGCTAGCAAAAAGCACTATAAAACCTCCGCGCCGGCGCGCACGTCCCGTTTGAACGGAGCGGCGCCGGTGCAAAATCCCATTTCAGGAACGGATGCATGGAAGCGGAAAACGGCAAAAGGGGATTCTTCGACCGTCTGAAATCGGGGCTTGCCAAAACCCGGAAGCTTCTGCTGACGGACGTCGACGACATCCTCCTCGGAAGCAAGGAGATCGACCAGGCGCTCTTTGATGAGCTGGAAGAGGCGCTCATCGTGGCGGACGTGGGGCCGGCCTTCACCGCTGAACTCATCGAATCACTGAAGGAAAAGGTGAAGCGCAAGGAGCTCGCCAGCCCCGAAGTCCTCAAAAAGGTCCTCCGGGAGACGATGCGGGAGATCCTGCTTCGGAACGAGGCGCCGCTCCCGATCCCGACGGACAAAACCTACACGATCATGGTCGTCGGGGTGAACGGCACGGGGAAGACCACGACCATCGGCAAGCTCGCCCGCAACCTGAAGGAGGAGGGCCGCGCGGTGACGCTCGTCGCCGCCGACACATTCAGGGCGGCGGCCATCGAGCAGTTGGAGGTCTGGGCAAAACGGGCGAATGTCCCGCTGATCCGGCGGGCCGCCAACGCCGACCCCGCCGCCGTCGTCTTCGACGCGATCCGCGCCGCCAAGGCCGGCCCTCCGGGCGTGCTCATCATCGACACGGCAGGCCGCCTCCATACGAAAGTAAACCTGATGGAGGAGCTCAAAAAAATGAAGCGGATCATGGGGCGCGAACTCCCCGGCGCGCCCGAGGTGGTCCTGCTCGTCCTCGA
>MNZQ01000182.1:14541-14986 GCA_001873745.1 Syntrophaceae bacterium CG2_30_58_14 | reverse complement strand
CGGTAAAACTGTTGAAGATATTCTTGCGGAATACTCATACCTGGAACGTGAAGATGTACTGGAAGCCCTTTCCTATGCTGCATGGCGAGTAGAAGAAAAAGAGATTCCCATGGTGAACTAAGGAGAAGACGATGAAAATCAGCTATGATCCGGAAATCGACGCCCTTTACATCAGGCTGATTGAAGGCAAACATGAATGCCGCACCGTGAGACTGAATGAGGAAATTGCACTGAACATCGGTCCGGATGAAAAGCTTGTAGGAATCGAAATACTCGACGCCACTGAGGTTTTAGGGCAAGGCCGCTTGCCCGATGTGACCCTTGAGAATATTCCTCTGGCGGCTGCCGTGTTATATTGAGCAAAAGGAGCCGCCAAAAGTCAGCCCGAAGCGGCGCATTACCCTATGATCCATCGTTATTCCTTACGCCGCAGTCTGCAGAGGGA
>MNZQ01000182.1:3549-14495 GCA_001873745.1 Syntrophaceae bacterium CG2_30_58_14 | reverse complement strand
GCGGGACACACAAAATATGCTCAGAAAGGGGTATGCCTCATGTTGACACGCATCAGAATCAGAAACTTTAAGCGTTTCGAAGATTCAGAAATCGAGCTTGGCAAAGCAGTTCTCCTGATCGGTCCCAACAATTCAGGCAAGACGACGGCATTGCAAGCGCTCGCCCTATGGGACATTGGTCTCAGGCGCTGGAACGAGAAACGCAAGGGTAAATCCTCGCCTGAGAAAAGACCGGGTGTCACTGTCAACCGCCGCGACTTGGTTTCCATTCCTGTACCGGTTGCCAACCTGCTCTGGCGTAATCTGCACGTTCGGAATGTTTCACGGAGTGAAGAAAACGGCAAAACACTCCAAAAAACCGAGAATATCCGCGTTGATATCGTCGTGGAAGGTGTAACCCGTGACAAGGCTTGGTCCTGTGGCCTCGAATTCGATTACGCTAATGAGGAATCTTTTTATTGCCGGCCTCTTCGCATCGATGAAGAAGGGGAAAAACGGATGACTATCCCCGATGAAGCGGGGAGCGCCCGCATCGCATACCTTCCCCCAATGTCGGGCTTGGCGGACCATGAGTTTGTAAAGCAACCGGGAGAAATCGGCGTACTTATCGGCCAAGGACAGACGGCCCAAGTGTTACGTAACCTTTGCTACCAAATCTATGAGAACAAGAATGCAAAACATTGGGATAATTTACTGATTCAGATCAATGAGTTGTTTGGTGTTGAACTTCTGGCGCCAAAATACATCGCTGAGCGCAGCGAAATCACCATGGCCTACAATGATGAGAGAAAGAATACGCTCGACCTGTCATCCTCGGGACGTGGGTTACAACAGACGTTGCTCTTGCTCGCACACCTTTATAGCAACCCCGGAGCGGTGTTGCTTCTCGATGAGCCGGACGCGCATCTGGAGGTGCTACGGCAGCGCCAAACATACAACCTCCTGATTCATGTTGCCGAGCAGCAAGGATCGCAAATCATCGCAGCCAGTCATTCCGAGGTGGTCCTCAACGAGGCCGCCGAGCGGGATACTGTCATCGCATTTGTTGGCAAGCCCCATCGCATTGACGATCGAGGCTCACAAGTTTTGAAGGCGCTGCGGGACATCGGATTTGAGCAATATTACCAGGCGGAAGAAACCGGATGGGTGCTGTATTTGGAGAGCGCCACCGACCTTGCCATTCTTCAGGAATTTGCTAAATCACTTGGTCACGATGCACAGTCGTTTCTTGCGCGTCCTTTTGTGAAGTACGTCGAAACCAACCTGCCCCAAAAGGCACGAGATCATTTCGGCGGCTTGAGTGAAGCCAAAAATGATCTTGTGGGCATTGCCATCTTCGACCGTCTCGACAAAAAGCTTCAAGCTACGGGCACGCTCGTCGAAATGATGTGGCGTCGCAGGGAGATAGAAAACTATTTCTGCAGGGAGGATGTGTTGCTTGCTTACGCCAGGCACGACCAATCCGATGATCTTTTCGGCAGATCCGAAGCTGCGAGACGAGAGCAAAGGATGCGCGAGGCCATCGAGGAAGTGACGAAACTTCTCGAAATAGATGATTTGGCCCCATGGTCCCCTGATGTTAAAGCAACCGATGAAGTGTTTGATCGGGTTTTCAAGCTTTTCTTCAAGAAGCTGGGACTTCCATTGCAATTGCGAAAATCTGAATATCACCTCCTCGCTAGTATGATGCCGAGAGAAGAGCTGGACGGAGAGATCACAGAGAAGCTCGATGCCATAGTAACAATGGCCAAGAAAGCAAAGCCGAAGACGGATTAGCCAATGACAAGAACAATCCGCCACCTTAACAAAGGCAGCGGGCGCAGACCGCAAATCCTGGCTTTGACGGAACTCATCAATGTTTGTGACGGTTCGGATATTATCTGAATGGAATGGAATTCCGGTTGTTGATCTGCGATGAAGGAGGTTTCATGACGTTTAAGTTATCAAACCATGCGACAGGGGAAATGGAAAGGCGTTCCATCCCCTGGCATATTCTTGAAACGGTTTTAAATCATCCCCAGCAAATTGTTGCGGAAAGAGGAAATTTAAAGGCCTATCAATCGGTAATTGATTTTGGCTACGGCAAGCATTTCTTGCTTAGAGCCATCGTCGATGATACTGTAACGCCTGCTATCGTTGTAACTGTTTATCGAACCAGTAAAATTGACAAATATTGGAGGCCGTCATGAAAGTTTTTTATGACCCTGAAGTGGATGTCCTACGTATTCTGTTCGGCAGTCAAGCCATCGAGGAAAGCGATGAAGACAAACCTGGTGTGATTATCGATTACGACAAGGATGGAAATATTGTTGGTATCGAAATTCTTGAGGCGTCCAAGCGGGTAGAAAATCCCAGGGCGCTCGAATACGCCGTAGCAGGATAATGCAACAAAAAGCCGTGTAGTATGGGCAAAAGGCGCCATCAAAATGTAGGCCGAAACGGCCATATGCTCCCATGATCCAACGCTATTCCTCACGCCGCAGTCCCTTGAAGGATTTTCTGGCCACCCGGTTGCAGGGCGCCCGCCGGTATGACCGAATTGCCGGGTTCTTCAGCTCCTCCCTGCTGGAGGTGGCGGGCGAGGCCTTGGAGCGGATGACGCCGGAAGGCGGCAAGACCTGCGTTCGGGTGGTCTGCAACTCCTGCCTTAACCCCCTGGACGTCCAGACCGCCCGGGCGGCCAAGTGGGGGATGCACCGCGAATGGTGCGCATCGCTCCCCGCCGAGATCGGCGCACCCATGAAGGCCAGGCTCCAGCGGCTCTATGATTTTCTCGGCACCGGCCTTCTCAAGGTAAAGGTCCTCCCCGACGAGGCCTTCGGCCTGATCCACGGCAAGGCCGGCGTGATCACCCGGACGGACGGATCGCGGGTCTGCTTTATCGGCAGCGCCAACGAGTCCCGGACGGCCTGGGTCAGCAACTATGAACTGGTCTGGCTGGACGAGAGCGAGGAGGGCGTCCGGTGGGTGCAGGAGGAATTCGACGCCCTGTGGTCCTCCCCCCAGGCGGTGGACCTGGCGGAGGCGGTCGTGCAGGACGTGGCCCGGCTGATCCACCGCGTTGTTGTCCCCGATATCGACGCCTGGAAGAAGGAAGAGGCCAACCCTGCCGAACCAATTGTGGAGCTGCCCATCTACCGCCGGGAAAACGGCCTCTGGGCGCATCAGAAATCCTTCATCAAGCTGGCCTTCGACGCCCATAAGAACGGCGGCGCCCGATATCTCTTGGCCGATCAGGTGGGGCTGGGGAAGACCATTCAACTGGCCCTGGCCGCCAAACTGATGGCCCTCTACGGCGACAAACCCATCCTGATCCTCGTTCCCAAACCGTTGATGATCCAGTGGCAGGAGGAGCTCTGGAACCTCCTGGAGATGCCCTCGGCGCGGTGGAACGGCCGGCAGTGGATCGACGAGCAAGGGGTGGCCTATCCCGAATTCGGCCCCCAGGGAATGAGAAAATGCCCCCGCCGGATCGGCATCATGTCCACGGGGCTGATCATCCGTGGATCGGAAACCGTCGATCTGATCAAGGACCTCGACTACGAATGCGTGATCCTCGACGAGGCGCACCGGGCCAGGCGATCCAATCTCGGCCCCGCGCACCGGGGAGAGAAGGCCGAACCCAACAACCTGCTGCGCTTTTTGATGGATATCGCCCCGAGAACCCGGAGCCTGCTGTTGGCCACGGCGACGCCGGTGCAGCTCGATCCGATCGAGGCGTGGGATCTCCTGGATGCCCTGAACGAGGGGCGAAACGGCGTCCTGGGTTCCCTGTACAGCCGCTGGCGGACCCGGCCGCTGGAAGGGATTGACCTTGTCCTTGAGCAAACGAAGCCCGTCGATGAGACAACGGACCTCTGGGAGTGGATGCGCGATCCCCTGCCGCCCCAGGAAGAGGGCATGGATTTTCAGTTGCTCCGCCGGAGCCTGAATATCGATCCTTCCGAGCATTGGGCTTCTCCGGAGGCGTTTCATAAGCTGCGCAAGCCGGATTTGCAACGGATCAAGCGCCTGTCGCGTGACTTCTTCCCGAAGCACAACCCCTTCATCCGTCACATCGTCCGGCGGACCCGAGATTTTCTGGAAAATACCATCGATCCTCACACCAATGAACCCTATCTCCAGCGGATCGAGGTGCGCCTCTTCGGGGAGAGCGACGCTGAGGCCATTGGCCTGCCCCCTTTTCTCCGGGACGCTTATGACGCCGCCGAGGAATTCTGCGCCATTTTGGCCCGCAGGCCCGGACTCAATTCGGGCTTCATGAAGACGATTCTCCTGCGCCGAGTGGGCAGCACCATCGAGGCGGGACGATTGACCGCGATGAAAATGCTTGGGACTCAACCTCAGGGTGATCAGGCGGACGAGGAAGGGGAAAACGAGGAGGAAGAGAAACTATCCTCCCTCTATCCGCTATCCCATGAGGAACGAGCGGTGTTGGGGCGCTTCCTGAAAATCCTGGAAGAGAACCGCGACGAAGACCCGAAGCTCCGCCAAGTGGAAAGGATCCTCACAACAAACGACATCGTTGCCGGCGGCTGGCTTTCCCTGGGCTGCATCATCTTCAGCCAGTACTACGATTCGGTCCTCTGGCTGGGCCAGAATCTCTCGAAACGCATGCCAGACGAAAAGATCGGCGTCTATGCCAATGCAACGAAATCGGGGATCATTGAAAAGGGCGAATTCCGCCGCGTGAACCGGGATGAAGTCAAAAAAAGAATTACGACCGGGGAATTGCGCTTGGTCATCGGAACGGACGCCGCCTCGGAGGGGCTTAACCTCCAGCGCTTGGGGTCTCTCATCAATCTCGACCTTCCCTGGAATCCGACGCGGTTGGAGCAGCGCAAGGGAAGGATCCAGCGGATTGGCCAGTTGCGGCCGGAGGTCCTGATCTACAACATGCGCTACAGGGGTTCCGTGGAGGACCGCGTCCATCAGCTCCTGTCGGAGCGCATGGTGAACATTCGGAACATGTTTGGCCAGATACCCGACACCCTGGAAGACGTCTGGGTGGCCGCCGCCCTGAAGGACGAAGAGGAGGCCAAGCGGGTCATCGACGCCGTCCCGAAACGCCATCCCTTCGAGATGCGCTACGACCGGATTGAAAGTGTGGATTGGGAGTCGTGCAGCCGGGTCCTGGATTCGGCAAGCCAGTTGGAGGCGCTACGGGAGGGGTGGTGAACAGGCCGGTATTTTACACATAACTTCATTGATGCCTCCATATTGTTTTTGGAGTGGTAATGGCATGGATCGCAAATTAGGATTCCCGTTCAATAGTTTCGTGACGGCAGCCGGGGTAACACCCAGAAGCTCGGCCAACTTGGCCCGTGTCATTCCCTTTTCTTTCATCCTTGCACTGATTTGCTCGGTCAAATCGAGAATGACTTCCTCCAGATCCTTATCGAGGAAGTACGCATCAACCGGAAGAACCTAAATACTTCATCGGTTTTCAGGATATCCCTTCTTTTTTCTTGGCCTCCTCCCAGATCCGGTCCAACTCGGCCGACGAGGCGCCTTTGGGGGTCTTTCCGCGTGCGGCCAGTTCCCGTTCGATATGGGAAAAGCGGTCGATGAATTTCCGCAGCGAAGAGCGGAGCGCTGTTTCCGCATCCACTTGGGCAAAACGGCAGAGGTTGACCAGCGTGAACAGGAGGTCGCCCGCCTCGTCTTGCATCCGTTCCGGGTCTTTCGTTTCCAGCGCGGCGCGGAATTCGGCCAGCTCCTCCTCGACCTTGTCCAAAACCCCGGCGGCATCGGTCCAGTCGAATCCGGCCTCCGCGGCCCGGGCGGTGATCCGCTGCGTTTTGGCCAGTGTGGAGAGCGAGCGGGGGATGCCGTCGCAGATGGGGGACCCCTTATCTCCCTTGTGCTCCACCTCCGTCTTGATTCGCTCCCAGTTTGTGCGGACCTCCTCGACGCCCGCGACCGTGGCGTCGCCGAAGACATGCGGATGACGCCGGATCATCTTGGCGCTGATCTCCGCGAGGACCTCGGCGATGTTGAATTCACCCGCCTCCTCCGCCATCCGGGCGAGGAAGAGGATCTGGAAGAGGAGATCGCCGAGTTCTTCCCGTACGTTCTCCGGCGAGGCGCCCTCCAGGGCCTCGAGAACCTCATACGCCTCTTCCAGCAGATAGCGGCCGATATCTCCCTTCTTCTGCGCCCGGTCCCAGGGGCAGCCGTCGGGGGAGCGCAGCCGGACGATAATGGCCAGCAGCTCCAGGAATTTCTCTTTGGCGTCGGCGGGCGGTTTCAATCCCTTTCCCTCCTGAAGGCGCGCGGCGCACAGCGCCGCGGCCAGGGTCCGACCGGTCCGCCGGGGGATCTTCTTCCGTCATCCCGGACGCCTCTCATCGGCCCGTCGCCGGATCGAGAGGCGATTCGTCCGCCGCGACGGACGGCGATCTTTTCCGGGGCTTTCCTGTCGTCGTTCATTGCGGAATGGCCTTTCCCAAGAGCTCCACGATGTGAAGAACGGGCTGTCTCATCCCGAGCTCGCGGATGCCCCACGCGAGCTGGAGGTGGCAGCCGGGGTTGGCCGTCACGAGGACATCGGCGTCGGTGTCGCGAACGTTTGCAAGTTTTCTATCAAGAATCCTGCGGCTCATCTCCAATTCCTTGAACGCGAAGGAGCCCGCCATGCCGCAGCACCAGCTCGATTCCTTCATCTCCCGCAGTTCGACTCCCGGGATTGCCCGGATCACCTGGCGCGGCGGGCCGGAAAGGCCTTGGCCGTGCACGAGGTGGCAAGGCTCGTGGTAGGTGACGCTCATCGGCACCGGACGGAGCTCCCCGGTCCGGATGCCCGTTTCCGCGAGGAATTCGGAGATGTCGCGGACCTTCGCCCGAAAACGGCCGACCCGTTCATGATCGTCCAGCCCTTCCAACAGCTCCTCGTATTCCTTGAGCGCACAGCCGCAGCCGGCACAGTCGGTCACGATGAAATCGACGTCTAAGGAGAGGAAAAGGTCGATGTTGATCCGGGCGAGATGGCGGGCGGTTTCGCGGTCCCCTTCGGCCAGATGGGGCGCCCCGCAGCACTTGACCTCCCTCGGCGTGACGACATCAAAACCCTGCCGGGAGAGGATGCGGGCCGTCTGGCGGGACACCTCCGGGAAGACCAGGCTCATTGCGCAGCCGAGGAAGAAGCCGACGCGGCCCCGTTTTTTGCCCAGGGCGGGGATCATCTCCGGGATCTCCGGACGAAGCGGTGGGGCGAGCGTCGGGAGGATCCCCTCCATTTTGGCGAGGGCGCCGGGCAGGAAACGGTTGATTCCGAGACGGCGGACCGCCCACTGGAGGCCGAGCCGCTGGTAGAGGCGGGCGGGCAGCATGGAGGTTTCCAAGAGCGCCGGCGAGGGGAGCATCCGCTTCAGGATGAAATCCCGCAGCATCCCGGCGGGGAGGGAAGGGGGGTGGAAAACCTGCGCCTGGCTGCGGCAGAACGCCATGATCGTTCCGACGCGGACCCCTGACGGGCAGGCGGTGGAGCAGGCCTTGCAGTCGAGGCAGAGGAAGGCTTCGTCCCGGACGGCGGGGGTGAATTCGAGCTTTCCTTCCGCCACAGCGCGGGCGAGGGCCGCCCGGCCGCGGGGGCTCGATCTTTCCCGGTTCGTCAGGGCGTAGGTGGGGCAGACCGCGAGACAGAAGCCGCAGCGCATGCACTGCAGAATGGATTCGTAACCCGGGGCGTCCTCCGGATGAAAGTTGCCCGCAGGGGATTGCTCAGTCATTGACGACCTCGCAAAAAGTCGTCATTCCCGCCCCCGTCTTCACGAGGGTAAACTCCGGTGGGAATCCAGATGTATGTAAATGCGTAAAAATGCTGGATTCCCGTTTTCACGGGAATGACGGACAGGGACGAGTACGGACATTCAACGATTTCGTCAGCCATTGTTTCCCCCCGGAATCTGCGATCCCGCCGGAACTCCTTCATCGAGGAAGATCTTTCCCGGATTGAGGCGGCCGTCCGGGTCGAAGCCTTTCTTGATCCGGCGCATGACCTCCATTCCTCCCTCGCCGAACTGGCGCAGAAGGTAATCCTTCTTGGCGATGCCGATCCCGTGCTCCCCGGAGACGGTGCCCCCCATGGAAAGAACCTTTTCGTAGAGGTCGGAGAAGAAGGCGTGGACCCGGGCGATCTCCTCCCGGTTCCGTTCGTCGGTCACCGCCGTGGGGTGGAGGTTGCCGTCGCCGGCATGGCCGAAGGTGGCGACGCGGATCCCGTATTTCTCGCTCAGGCGCTCGATCTCGGCGAAGGTTTCGGCGAGGCGGCTCCGGGGCACGGTGGCGTCTTCGAGGATGGTGGTCGGCGACATGCGGGCGACGGCCGAAAGGGCGGTCCGCCGCGCGGCGGCGAGCTGTGAGGCCTCCTCGGCGTTTGCGGCCTGGCGTATCACGTCCGCATGGATCTCCTCGAGGATCTTCCGGACCCCTTCCGCCTCCTCCGCGACGACCGCGGGGTGGCCGTCCAGCTCGATCAGCAAAAGCGCCCCCATCTCGCGGGGGAGACCGATTCCGGCGTAGTCCTCCACGCAGTTGATCGTCGTCTTGTCCATGATTTCGAGCGTTGCGGGGATGATCCGCGCGGCGATGATTTTGGAGACCGCCTCGCCGGCGGTCCTGATATCCCTGAAATAGGCGAGAAGCGTCCGCTTGTCCTGCGGCGGGTTGATCAGACGGACCGTCACTTCGGTGATGATGCCGAGGGTCCCCTCGCTTCCGACCAGCAGGTCGCGCAGGGAGTAGCCGGCCACATCCTTCACGCATTTGTTTCCGGCGTGAAATTCCGTGCCGTCGTAGAGGAACCCGGAGAGGGCCATCACATAATTCCTGGTGACGCCGTATTTGAGGCCCCGGAGGCCGCCCGCGTTCTCCGCAACGTTGCCGCCGAGCGTCGATACGTTCTGGGAACCGGGGTCGGGCGGGTAGAAAAGACCCTTTGCCGCCGCGGCATTGAAGAGATCGACTGTTATGACGCCCGCTTCGGCGGTCAAGGTCAGATTCTCCTCATCGATCTCCCGAATTCGGTTCATCCGGGTGAGGCCGAGGACCATACCTCCCCGGGAAGGTGTGCTGCCTCCGGAGAGGCCGGTCGCAGAGCCACGAGGGGTGACGGCGAGACCCTCCCCGCGGCTCACCTCCAGGGCGGCCTGCAACCCCTCCCGGTTCTCCGGAAAGACGGCCACGTCGGGAAACCCCGCGATTTCCGGTGTTGCGTCATAACCGTAGACGAGGAGATCCTCTCTTTCATGATAGACGTTTCCGGCGCCGATCTTCTGCCGGAGGTGATCGATGACGGTTTTGTTCAGCACGGCATACCTCCGCCCACAGGGATCCTGTTCGGGTTCTTTGGAGAGATAAAGAACCGTTTGACAATGATGAAACATATAGTGGGGAGGCGCATCCAAAGTCAAGGTGAAAAGCGGGGGGAAATAATTCTTGACAGGGTCCGGAAAGCTTGTTAGTAGGAAAGGGATTACTGCGGGGGAAAATCTTCCTGTTGAGGTGCTGTCATGGATATGAAACGTGACTACTACGAGGACATTCAGCTCTTTCAGAGCGGGGTGGTCCTTTTCTGGACGGTCGCGCTGTTGCTGGTACTCTTCACCCTCCCGCTGGTTGTTCCCAATTATTACGTCTATCTGTTCAATATCATCATGGTGCACATCATACTGGCCGTGGGTTTGAACATCCTCGTGGGATCCACCGGCCAGATATCCCTGGGTCATGCCGGTTTTTTCGCGATCGGCGCCTATGGGACGGCCCTCCTCATGAGCCTCCTTCAGGTTCCATTTGTCTTCGCCATCTTGATTGCCGCGTTTATCGCGGCTTTTTTCGGCTTTATTCTCGGACTGCCCGCGTTGCGATTGGAAGGCCCCTACCTGGCGATCGTCTCCCTGGGTTTCGGGTTGACCATCATGCACATCATTGGGGGGGTTGACCTGTTCGGCGGCCGGATGGGGATCAAGGTACCGCCGCTCGATTTGGGGATCAAGCAACTGCGAATCAGTTGGATTTTGACTACGGACTTCCAGAAGTACTACCTGATCCTGATCACGACGATCATCATGGTGGTCGGCGCGCGGAATATTCTCAAGACCAGGGTCGGGCGCTCTTTTGTGGCGATCCGGGACAGCGATATCGCCGCCGAGGTGATCGGCGTGAATCTGACTATTTACAAGACGCTGGCCTTTGCCGTCAGCGCCTTTTATGCCGGCATTGCCGGGGGGTTGTTCGGTTTTGTCCTCGGCTTCTTCGATCCCTTTACGTTCAATATGATCCTCTCCATCATCTTCCTGGTGATGGTCGTGGTCGGCGGGTTGGGCACCATCCTTGGGGGGATCATGGGCGCCACGCTGATCACCTACCTTCAATACGATCTGCTGAAAAATATCGCCGAAGTCCCCTATTTCGGCGCACTGATGGTTGCAGTTTCAAAACAGTGGTTTACGCTGGTCGGCCTCGAGAATTTCAGCAGCATGGCCATCGGGCTCATCATGATCGGGATTATCATTTTTGAGCCGCTCGGCATGTTCGGCCTGTGGATTCGCATGAAGAAGTACTGGATGACATGGCCTTTTTAACGATTAAGAAAGGTGATTGACGATGCCGGTAGGACAACTGTTGGTGGAAGGTCTCGCGATTGGCGCCTGTTACGGTCTCTTTGCGACGGCCGTGGTGATCATCTACAAGACCTCCGAGGTGGTCAATTTTGCCCAAGGCGAGATGGCTATGTTTTCCTCGTTCGTCGCTTTTCATATCCTTTCCGCTTATCAATACCCGTTCTGGCTCGCCTTTCTGATCACCATGCTGTTTTCGATCCTGCTCGGAGTCCTGATCGAATTTCTGTTCCTGCGTCCCGCCAAGCACCCCACCATACTGGGGATGATCGTCATTACGCTGGGGGCGGAGATGTTTTTGATGGGCCTCGCCAGTTGGAAGTGGGG
>MNZQ01000182.1:0-3540 GCA_001873745.1 Syntrophaceae bacterium CG2_30_58_14 | reverse complement strand
TTTTCGCTGCCGCTGAACCCCTCCGTGACCTACGAGCCGGTGAAGGGGATGATCATCAACAACTGGGGCATCGCCGTCTTCGCCGTGACCGCCTGCATCATGCTGTTTCTTTATATCTTCTTCAAATACACCAAGCTGGGCGTGGCGATGCGGGCGACGCAGCAGAACAAGCATGCCGCCAAGATCATGGGAATCCGGACCGAGCGGGTATTTTCCTTTGCGTGGGGATTCAGCTCGCTGATCGGGGCCGTTGCGGGGATGTTTTTTGCGTCAAGGACCACACTGGATCCGGCCTTCATGATGGAACCTTTTCTGCGCGCCTTCGCCGCGGCGGTGCTGGGCGGGCTGATGAGCATCCCGGGGGTGATCATCGGCGGCGGACTGATGGGGCTGATCGAGAACTTCTTCGGGTACTATTGGCCCCATTGGAAACCGATCATCGCATTTATCGTAATCATTCTGGTCCTCTGCCTGCGACCGAGCGGACTTTTTACAAAGCATTATGTAAAAAAGGTGTAATTGGCGTCGTGCCGATGAAGAAGCGATAGCAAGTTCGGGACTGTTTTTTCCACGAAACCAGATGTTCATCAATGAAGGAGGATGCCATGATGTTCAAAAAAAAGATGCTTGTTTCAGTGATTGCGGTATGGGCGGTTTTATGCGTTGCCAATGTGGCACCGGCGGCCCCCCCCGCGGGTTTTGACGACAACGAAATTCGAATCGGCCAGTGGGGACCCCAGACCGGTCCGGCGGCGCCCTGGGGGTCGGTGGCCCGCGGCAGCAAGCTGCTCTTCGATGTCGTCAACGAAGAGGGCGGGATCAACGGCCGGAAGATCAAATATTTCATCCGGGACGACATGTACAACCCCGCCCAGACCGTCGCCGGCGTGAAGGAACTGGTGGAGCGTCAGGGCGTCTTCGCCTTTGTCGGCGGTGTCGGCGCCGCCTGTGGCATGGCCGTCAAAGACTATCTGGCAGCCAACAAAATTCCCTGGGTCGGCCCGTCCGCCGCGACACAGGATTTTGTACAGCCCCTCGACCCCTATCTTTTTGCGGTCTATCCGCTCTACCGGGACGAGGCGAACGTTCTGACCAAGTACATCGTCGAAAAACTGAAGATGAAGAAGATCGGGATTCTCTATCAGAACGACCTCTACGGCAAGGACGGTCTCGAAGGGGCCAGGGAGCGCCTGGCCACCTACAAGATGAGCCTGGTCGCAGAAATCCCGGTGGAACCCACCGAAAAGGACTTGGCCTCGCAGATCCTCCGGCTAAAGAACTCGGGGGCGGAGGCGGTTTTGATGTATGTCAGCCCGACCGCCACGGTGATCGCACTGAAGACCGCTGCCAACGTCGGCTTCAAAACCCAGTGGGTGGGCGCGAACACCGTTTCCGACTATCCGCTGATGTTCAAAATCACGGGCGGGCTTTTTGAGGGGGTCATTACCGGTGCATTCGGAGAGATTCCGGATTCCACCAATCCGCTGATGGTCAAGTACCGCGACGCGGCCAAGCGGTTGAACCCGCAGGAGCGGTGGGGCACCTTCTACTATGCTGGCATCCTCTTTGCCGATCCGATTGTCGAGGCGCTGAAGAAGGTGGGGCGGAACCTGAGCACCGATGCGCTCTTGAAGGCGTTGAATTCGATCAGGGATTACCAGACCATCGGCCCCAAGATCACCTGGACGGAAAAGCAGCATCAGGGGACCGATTCGTTGATGATCCAGAAATGTGGTCCCAATGCAAGCTACATCCAACTGCAAGGCTGGATGGCAAACGATCTGGCCACCTGGAAGAAGAAGTAAAAAGTGCTGAGTAAAAGAAAGTGCTGAGGACTGAGGACTGAGAAGAAAAACACTCAGCACTTAGCACTCAGCACTTAGCACTTTAAAGGAGCGGGACCCCCGGCCATGGATCATTTTAAAGTTGAAAATCTAAGCATCAGCTTCGGCGGCTTGAAGGCGGTCAACAACATCAGTTTCAGCGTTGAAAAGAATTCGATCTTTTCCATCATCGGGCCCAACGGTTCCGGCAAGACAACCATCTTCAACATGATCAGCGGCATCTATAAACCGGACAGCGGCCGGATCATCTGCGATGGGGAAAACATCGTCGGGCTCTCCCCGGATCACATCGCCCGGAAAGGGGTGGCCCGCACGTTTCAGAACATCGAATTATTTTCCAATGCCACCGTCATGGACAACCTCCTGTTAGGGAGGCATATCCACATGAAAACGGGTGTTTTTGCCGGGGCTTTCATGTGGGGAAGAGGATCGGCGGCCGCAAAGGAGGAGATTGCAAACAGGGAATTTGTAGAAAATATTATTGACTTTCTCGACCTCCAATCGGTCAGAAATCATTATGTGGCGAGCCTTCCCTACGGCAAACGAAAACTGGTGGAACTCGGTCGCGCCCTCGCACTGGAACCCAAGATCCTGCTGTTGGATGAACCCTCCGCCGGCATGAATACCGAGGAAAAGGGCGACTTGAATATCTGGATCAAGGACATCCAGGCGGACTATCAGGTGACGATTCTGCTGATCGAGCACGATATGAACATGATCATGGGCATTTCCGACCGTATATTTGCGATGAACCAGGGCGAAAAGATCGTCGAAGGGATAGCGGCGGAGGTCCAGTGCCACCCAGAGGTCATCAAGGCGTATCTGGGGGAGGAGCATGAATGCTGAAAGTAAACAATATCGAAACCTGGTATGATCTGATCCGGGCGCTGCACGGTATCTCTTTCGAGGTGAAGCAAGGCGATATTGTGGCTCTCCTGGGGTCCAACGGGGCGGGGAAATCGACAACCCTGAAGACCATCATGCGCCTCCTCTATGACCTGAAGGAGGAGCAACCGGAAAAGGGTACGATCGAATTCATGGGCGAACGCATTGACCGGAAGAAGACGGACGAGATCGTCCGCTTGGGAATCAGCTACGTTCCGGAGGGTCGGGAGGTTTTCCCGGAGCTCTCTGTGATGGAAAATATCATGATGGGCGCCTACACCCGGCGGGACCGGAAGAGAATCAAGGATGACATCGACCATGTCTTTGATCACTTTCCCATTCTGCTGTCGAGGAAGGATCAGGAGGCAGGGCACTTGAGCGGTGGTGAACAGCAGATGCTTGCCATCGGCCGGGCGCTGATGAGCCGGCCGAAACTTTTGATGCTGGATGAACCGTCCCTGGGGCTCTCCCCGCTGCTCACCCGGGACATCTTCACCATCATCAGGGACATCAATCAAAAGGACGGCGTGACGATCCTGCTGGTCGAACAGAACGTAAACATGGCCTTGAAATACGCGAACTTCGCTTTCTTGATGGAGAACGGACGGATTGTCCGCGCCGAGAAACCCGAGGTCCTCCGGGAGGACGAGGATGTCAAGGAATTTTATCTTGGCATCGCCAAAGAGACATCGGTCAAGGGTTACAAGCGGTATCGCCGAAAAGTCCGGTTCCGATAATAGGGAGAAAACATGGTGATCGATACACTACCGAAGGCCCTGGTCCGGATCGCCGGCGCACAGCCTGAGAGGGT
>MNZQ01000079.1 GCA_001873745.1 Syntrophaceae bacterium CG2_30_58_14 | reverse complement strand
AAACAGCTCAACGCCAGAAAATAATCTACCCCCAAAATCCCCTCTCAAGCCCCAGCAGAAGGGGTATCTGAGGACACTCTACCTACGGGAGCCCGCCCGCAGATACCCCTTCTGTCCACCCATTGCCACACCTTTGATAGCCCCAATATCGGTGGAGTTAACCCCCTAAAATCTCATAACCGGCAACTTTCACTGGGTCCACTGAAAAAGCAAGATGGGTTCATTGAATATCGGCGGT
Source organism: Syntrophaceae bacterium CG2_30_58_14 (assembly GCA_001873745.1). Lineage (GTDB taxonomy): Bacteria > Desulfobacterota > Syntrophia > Syntrophales > UBA5619 > UBA5619. The sequence continues at coordinate 11,463 of MNZQ01000079.1, read as the reverse complement.
GGCATCTGGATGCGGTATGGGGAACGATCCGAGCACCCCGGCAGGATGAAAATCATCGGCTGAACCCTGTCCGGTGAGCCGATATCTATGGATCACCCACCAGAACAAAACGACCTGAAAATAAAAGCGGGACAGGAGCGGGACAAAACGGCAAAACAAAGAAAAGGGGTCACGGCTTTTTCTCCGTAACCCCCCGTTTTAATTGGTGAGCCCTGTCGGGATCGAACCGACAACCTACTGATTAAGAGTCAGTTGCTCTACCAGCTGAGCTAAGGGCCCACATTGGGTCGTAATCACCTGTAAAAGAAATCTGGTGCGCCCGGTAGGATTCGAACCTACGACCAACAGATTCGAAGTCTGCGACTCTATCCAGCTGAGCTACGGGCGCTTTTTCCGTTTCCTGTTGCGGCCGGACGCAATAATTGGGGTGAGTGAAGGGATTTGAACCCTCGGCCTCCGGGGCCACAACCCGGCACTCTAACCAACTGAGCTACACCCACCATCCATGCCTGGTGCGCCTGGAGGGATTCGAACTCTCGACCCACGGATTAGAAGTCCGTTGCTCTATCCAGCTGAGCTACAGGCGCTTGTCTAAAGCGACGCACTGCATTCAGTCTCTTTTAAAAGAAGGTGGCTTATAATCCGTTTGCCTTCTATTGTCAAGACATGAATGCAGACTTTTTTTATTTCTCCGTTCAACGGACAAATCCGGCAATCCCGTCGAATCGGTACCCCTTCTTTGTGATTCCCTCCCCGCCCTGCTCCGTCGTGTAGAAATGGCCGTTCGTGGTTGGGTTGAACCAACGGTATAGTTCCCTGGTACCGGTCAGCCGCGAGGTCCCGATGTTCCCGATCGACCCCTCGAAGAGATATCCTGGAAGCGGCTTTCCGCCTTTCGGATCGTAGGAGTAAAAGTGGTCGCCTTTTGAGGGGTTAAACCATCTAAAGAAATCAGTCGTGCCCGGCGTCCCCGGGGAAAAGAGACGGAAGGCAATCCCGGTGTGCCGGTACCCCTTCACCTGGAGCCGGGTCGCCTCGGCCTGCGGGTTCGTCGTGTAGAGGTAGTCGAAACCGGCGAGATAACGGTGGACATTCATGAACCTGGGCTGCGTCTCCGCCGCCACATCGAGGAACACCTGGACGTCCGCATCGCCGCCGTTGGAGGTAAAGAAGACGTGTCCCCCATAGATACCGGGCAAAAGCTGGCGTGTATTGAGGGCGACATTGATATAATCGGTTTCCCGTGTGGTCACGCCGCTATCCGGGAAGACGGTGACCCAGCCGCGGGGCCCCCTTTGGATTGGCTTGCCAAAGAGCTGCACCCCTTCGAGCGTCACTTTTTCTCCCCCGTTGACGATGGTGAGCAGATGAGGTCCATCGGGCTGGGAGTCTGCGATGAGAACTTCCGCCCTCTCCCGGCGCTCCGCAAAACCATCAATGATATCCATAAACTGCTCGTCGAGAAAGACGCTGAACGGCCCACCGTCCGGCGATTTCCAAAAGTAGAGAAGGATACCGGTCCCGGTGAACCGGTATCGCAGCGTATTCTGTTCACCCTGCCCGAAGGGATAGCCTCCCTCTTCCGCCCAGGTTCCGGTAAGCTCCAAATCTTCCCGGATTTGCCCGGTTAATGTATAGGGGCCTGTAACGGCGGGCTCGTGACGAAAGGAGACATACCGCCCCACCGGCGGCATCGCCGTCGCCGGCATCCCCCTTGTTCCAGCAACGCCTACCCTCCATTTCAAAGACTCCCGCCCCCGGTTCTTCACAAGGATACGTTTTGAAATCAAGTCCCCGGCGTGAACCGTCCCAAAATCGATCCGGATGGGCTCCGCTTCCAGCAGGGGGGCGGATTGCAACTCCGCAAGCCGGGCATGGAAGGAAACCGCCTGAGAACCGTCGGCGGTTGCAAAACGGATCGTTTCCCGCAAGTCTCCCGCGGGAACATCGCGCCGGAAGGCCACGCTCTGCCCTGCCGCCTCCAGACGCAGGATCAGCGAACAGCTTCGTTTCTTCCCCTGGCCCGCTTCCTTGACATAGATGAGATGGATCCGAAAAGGTTCCGGCTCCTCCCCGATGATTGCCGACAGGTTCTGATTCCCCGTCGGGGTCCACCCCTCCGGTCCGGCGATGGTCCCACCCTGTTTTCCCGACCCCGCATTCTTCACATAAAAGATGGCTTTCGCCTCATCTCCCGGACCAAGGGCGCCGAGTTCGAGCTCACCCGGGGTGATGGTCAGGGCCGAACGGAGGGAATCCCGATCATCGCCCGGCGGCAGCGGCATTCCCGCGGCGCCCTGCGCGAAGGCCGCCCCTGAAAGCCCGATCCAGAGAAGCGTCAGCGTGGTTAAAAACCGTATTGTCATAAAGACTCCATACCTGTCCGTCATTCCCGGCTATCTAATCCAAATAGCCAAAGAACGCAACGCTTTTCCGTCATGAAATAACTTGACACCCCGCAGAAATTCGATATATCGTTCACCCGTTTTTCACCCGTTCTTTCGAAAAAACGGTTGTGATTTCAAGTTGTAAGAAGCAAATGGGATGAAGAGATGGATCAGGAAGCGCTGAAATACTGGATTGCTCTCAAGGCGGTTGAAGAGGTGGGCTGTGTGGGTTTCCGGACCCTGCTTCTGGCCTTCTCGTCGCCGCGGGCGGTTTTTTCCGCCACCGCGCAGACCCTCAAGGTCATTCCGGGAATCGGGCCGAAGACGGCGGACCACATCCGATCATTCTCCAACTGGGGGATGGCCAAGCGGGAGATTGAACGGGCGTCGGAGCTCGGCGTTGATATTGTCACCTGCCAAGATCCCCTCTATCCCCGGAACTTGCTGCACACTTACGACTATCCGCCTTTTCTCTACGTGAAGGGCTCGCTCTGCCCGGAGGAGATTTTCGTGGCGGTCGTCGGATCGCGTATCGCCTCCGTCTATGGCCGCTACACCACGGAAAAGATCAGCCGCGAACTGGCCCTCAAGGGGATCACCATTGTTAGCGGCCTTGCCCGGGGGATCGACGCCGCGGCTCACCGGGGCGCCCTTGCCGGAAAAGGAAGGACCATCGCCGTGTTAGGCTGCGGTCTCGACATCGTCTATCCGCCGGAAAACAAGGAACTGGCAGCGGCCGTTGCGAGCCACGGCGCCCTGGTCACGGAATTTCCGTTCGGCACGCCGCCCAACGCACCCAATTTCCCGTCGCGGAACCGGCTCATCAGCGGGATCTCCCTCGGGGTCGTCATCATGGAAGCCGGCGAGAAGAGCGGCTCTTTGATCACGGCGCGAATTGCCGCCGAGCAGGGACGCTCGGTCTTCGCCGTTCCCGGAGAGATCGGCGCCGCCGGCTCTAAGGGGACGCACCGCCTGATCAAGCAGGGGGCCATGCTGATCGAAAACGTGGATGATATCCTCGAAGAGATCATTCCCCAGGCGGGAATACCCCCACCTGTTTCCGCTGGACCATCGCCGGCTTTCCGGCCCGAGGCGTTTGCGCCCGACCGGGAATCGTCCCCCGCGCCCGCTTTGGATGGTGATGTCGCAAGCCTTGGGGAACCAGAAAAAAAGTTGTTGTCCCTGATCCCGTCCCGACCGGTGGATATCGACACATTGATCGCATCCTCCGGCCTCACGGCCCAGGAGGTCCTTAACGCCCTGCTTATTTTGGAGCTTGGCGGCCTCATCCGGCAGATGCCGGGCAAACAGTTTGTACGCAAGGAGTCATCGATTTGAAATCATTGATTGTTGTAGAATCGCCCACCAAGGTGAAAACCATCAGCAAATACGTCGGCCCGGACTTCGAAGTCCGGGCCTCCATCGGCCACGTCAAGGATCTTCCAAAGAACAGCCTCGGGATCGATACCGAAAAGGGGTTCGAACCCACCTACCTGGTCATGGATAGCAAGAAGAAGGTGATCGCCGATCTCAAAAAAGCGGCAGCCCGTGTGGAGCAGATCCTCCTCGCCCCGGACCCGGACCGCGAAGGCGAGGCGATCGCCTGGCATGTCGCCGAGGAAATCGGAAAGAAGAAACTTGTCCGGCGCGTCCTGTTCAACGACCTCACGCGGGAGACGATCCTCGACGCACTCGCCCACCCCCGCGACCTGGATTTCAACCTTTACGAGGCGCAGCAGACCCGGAGGATCCTCGACCGCCTCGTCGGCTATCAGATCAGTCCTCTCCTCTGGGACAAGGTGAAGCGGGGCCTCTCCGCCGGTCGGGTGCAGTCCGTCGCCGTCCGGATCATCTGCGACCGGGAGGCGGAGATCGGGAAATTCGTCCCCGAAGAGTACTGGAACATTACCGCCCTGGTGGAAGGGACGAACCCGCCCCCCTTTGAGGCAAAACTGATCAAGATCGACGGGAAAAAGGCGAAGGTCGGAGATGGCGCCCGCTCCGCCGAGGTCGTGGCCTCGCTTACGGAGGCGCCGTTCACCGTTTCCTCCGTCGAGAAGAAGGAGGTCAAACGTCAGCCGCCTGCCCCTTTCACGACGAGCAAGCTCCAGCAGGAGGCCTCCCGCTGGCTCCATTTTTCGGCGAAGAAAACCATGATGACCGCCCAGAGGCTCTACGAGGGAATCGAGCTGGGGAAGGAGGGGTCCGTCGGCCTGATCACCTACATGAGGACCGACTCCGTCCGCATCGCAGCCGAGGCGCTGGGCGAGGTGCGGGGATACATCCATTCCCATTATGACGCTGCGTATCTGCCCCCGAAGGCCCGCGTCTTCAAGGTCTCCGGGACGGCGCAGGACGCCCACGAGGCGATCCGGCCGACGGCGGTCTCTCATTCTCCGCAGGAGATCAAACCGTTTCTGACGCCCGACCAGTTCCGTCTCTACCAGCTCATCTGGAACCGCTTTCTGGCCTGCCAGATGAACCCGGCCGTTCTCGACCAGACCACGGTGGATATCGCCGCCGCCAACTGCCTTTTCCGCGCGCAGGGGTCGGTGATGAGGTTTCCCGGGTTCACCGTCGTCTATACGGAGGGCAAAGAGGATAACGGCGATGAAAACGGCTTCGGCAAGCTCCTGCCTGCCGTCCGGGAGGGGGAGGTCCTGAAGCTCGTCTCTCTTACGCCGGAGCAGAAGTTCACCCAGCCGCCGCCGCGCTTCTCCGAGGCCTCCCTCGTCCGCGAGTTGGAAGAGAACGGCATCGGCCGCCCCAGCACCTATGCGACAATTATCAGCACCATTCAGGAGCGGGAATACGTCCGCATAGAGAAGGGGAAGTTATTCCCCACGGACCTGGGCATCCTCGTGACGGATCTCCTCGTCAAGAATTTCCCCCGAATCCTCGATGTGGCCTTTACCGCATCGCTGGAGACCGATCTTGACCGGATCGAGGAGGGAAAGGTCAAACGCCTCGACACCCTGAACAACTTCTACATCCCTTTTACGGAGGAGCTGAAGAAGGCGAAGGCCGCGATGCGCAACGTGAAGCGGGAGGAGACCCCGACGGACCTCACCTGCGAGAAGTGCGGGAAACCGATGGTCATCAAGTGGGGGAAGAACGGCCGTTTTCTCGCCTGCACGAACTATCCCGCGTGCAAGAATACGATGAATTTCACGCAGGGCGAGAAGGGGGAAATCCAGCCGGAGGAGAAGCAGACCACGGATATTCCCTGCCCCCTCTGCGGCAAGCCGATGTCCGCTCGCCAGGGGCGCTTCGGGAAGTTCCTTGGCTGCACCGGCTATCCGGAATGCAAGCATACGATCAACGTCGGTCCGGATGGGGCGCCGCTCGCCGCCCCGGCAGCGGGAAAAGAGAGCGACGCCGTCTGCGAGAAATGCGGGAAACCGATGGTCGTCAAGAGGGGCCGTTTCGGGACCTTCCTCGGCTGTTCCGGTTACCCCGAGTGCAAGAACATCGTGAAGACACCCAGGGGCGCACAGGCAGGCGCTCCGGCCGCCCCGGTTGAACTCACGGACATCCTCTGCGACAAGTGCGGAAAGCCGATGGCGGTGAAGCAGGGCCGCTACGGGAAATTTCTCGGCTGCACCGGCTATCCGGCGTGCCGTAACATCATGAAATACAAGGCGCCGGCAAAGGGGTCGCCCGGAGACGAGACGGCGCAGCCATCCTGATCGGCGGCGGGGAGATCATTGTGAATAGGACAAGGCAGGACGTCCCGGTCACCATCATCGGCGGGGGGCTTGCCGGCTGCGAGGCGGCCTGGCAGCTCCTCCGTCGTGGCTATCGTGTGCGGCTTTGCGAGATGAAACCCGAACGTTTTTCTCCGGCCCACAAATCCCCTCGCCTCGCCGAGCTCGTCTGCAGCAACTCGCTCCGTTCGGGCGCATTGGAAAACGCCGTTGGACTCCTGAAGGAGGAGATGCGGCGCCTCGATTCCCTGATCCTTGCCGCGGCTGACGCCACGGCCGTCCCGGCCGGAAAGGCGCTCGCCGTTGACCGGAACGCCTTCTCCATCTTCATTGAAGAAAAACTCGGCGCAGAGCCCGGGCTGGAGCTGATCCGCGGCGAGGTCACGGAAATCCCCGCGGAAGGAATCGCGATCATCGCATCCGGCCCTCTCACCTCCGACGCCCTTGCCTGCGCCATTGCCGCATGGACCGGCGGGGATTACCTCTACTTTTACGACGCGATCTCCCCGATCGTTGAGGGGGAATCCATCGATCGGGATCGGGTCTTCGCGGCATCCCGTTATGGGCACGGCGAGGCGGACTACCTGAACTGCCCGATGGACCGGGAAACCTACGAGACCTTTCGGGGAGAACTCACCAGGGCGGAAGAGGTCCCCCTCCGCGCCTTCGAGGAGATCAGGTGCTTCGAGGGATGCCTCCCGATCGAGGTGATCGCCCGGCGGGGGATCGACACCCTCGCCTACGGCCCGATGAAACCGGTCGGTCTGATTGACCCGCGGACGGGCGGACAGCCCCATGCGGTCGTTCAGCTCCGGCGGGAGGATCGGGAGGGAATCCTCTACAACATCGTGGGGTTTCAGACGAAACTGACCTGGCCGGAACAGCGCCGGATCTTCCGGATGATCCCCGGTCTGGAAAACGTGGAATTTGTCCGCTATGGGAGCGTCCATCGGAACACCTTCCTGAACGCCCCGACCCTGCTGACCGCGAACCTGCAGCTCCGGTCGCTCCCGCGGCTTTTCTTTGCCGGACAGATCACCGGCGTGGAGGGGTATGTGGAATCCACGGCCATGGGCCTGCTGGCCGGTCTGAATGTCTCCCGTTATTTGTCCGGCCGGGAGATGATTCCGCCCCCGCGCGAAACGGCCCTGGGCGCGCTCGTCGGTCACATCAACAACGCCGACCGGAAAACCTTTCAGCCGATGAACGTGACTTTCGGCCTCTTTTCGCCGCTGCCCGGCCGCATCCGGAAGAAAGAGAGAGGTCTCTGTTACGCCCGGCGCGCGCTTGCCGCGCTGTCGTCCTGGCAGGCGCGCCTCGACGAAAGCAATCCCGTTGCGCGACCGGAGGGATCCGATCCATTTTTCTCTTGACTTCATCCTTCTGATCGCGTAGCTTCCGCTAACCGGTCTTACCGGTCTTACCAATTACGAGGGAACGAATGACTTTTGAAAAGGTAGCCCAAACCCGATTCAAGAAGAAAAGTTCATTCATTGCCGACCAGATCCTGCGGATGATCAATTCCGGTGGGTACACGGCGGGGAGTAAACTGCCTTCGGAACGGATCATCGCCGAGCAGATGGGGGTGAGCCGTCCCTCGCTGCGCGAGGCAATCAGCGCCCTGCAGATCGTCGGTCTCCTCGAAAGCCGTCCCGGAGACGGCACCTACGTCTGCGTCCCCTCAGCCACCGAGGACCTGACGCGCCAAGCCCTGACCGTCCTCGAGGAATGCGACAGCCCCTACGAAAACATGCAGGCCCGCAGGGCCATGGAGATCGGCGCGGCGCAGCTCGCCATCAAGGTCGCGACGGACGCCGATCTCGTCGCCCTCAGGGAGGCATGGGACGAAAAGTGCGCTCGCGGCCGCCGGGGGGATCTTGAAGAGTACCTGCGCTATGGGAAGGAATTTCACCTGGCGATCGCCCGGGCCACGAAGAACCGGGTCATCGAGGGGATCATGGAAAGGCTGCTGAATCTGACCATCCAACCCCTCTGGATCAACATGCGCCGCGAATACTTCCGGAATGATCCTTCCCGAATCGAACTGATGCTGGACATCCACGACCGAATCGTCAAGGCGATCATGGAACGGAATACGGAAAAGGCGATCCGCGAACTGGAACATCATTTCGATATTCAGATCGAGCAGATCTACAACCAGAACGACGAAAACAGCCACGAGCATCAAGTCAAATCAACGCCGATTGCAGATGATAAAGGGGGTGATAACGGAAATATTTGTTGAGGGAAAGTGGGCGTCGGTTTTTTAAAGATATTCTTAATTTTTCTGTCGGGCCGCGGCAGGGTTTTCTTGGAGCCTGTCGGCGTAGCGAAACCATCATGGAGGAAAAAATGAAAAACCTGTCAAAGTTATCCGTTTTGTTATTGGTCGTCCTGCTTATCGCCTTCGGCGCGGGAAATGCCCTGGGCGCCGGCAAGTACCCGAGAAACCCATCACGATGATCATCCATGCCAGCGCCGGCGGCGGTAGCGATATCTTCGGGCGAACCATGTCTTCGGCAATTGACAAGGACAAACTCCTTCCCCAGCCGATCGTTGTCGAGAACAAGCCGGGCGGAAGCGGCGCCATCGCCTTTGCGTATGTTGCCGGAAAGAAAAAAGATCCCTACTACCTTGTCACTGCGGTCACGAGTTTTATAACCACCCCGCTGATGGGCAAATCCCCCGTCGGGCTGAAGGACTTCACCCCCATCGCCAACTTCGCCTTTGACGAATACATGCTGATGGTCAATCCCAAATCCAAGTACAAATCGATGAAGGATATCATCTCCGATGCCAAGGCCAACCCGAAGAAGATCACCGTGGGCGGAACGCAGTTGGGTTCCTCCGATTCGATCTGCGCCTATCTTGTCGAAAAGGCAGCCGGGGTCCAGTTCAATTACATCGTCTTCAACGGCGGCGGCGAGGTCAATGCGGCGCTTCTCGGCGGCCACATCGATATGGCGGTCAGCAACCCCGGAGAGGCGCTGGAGCTCTACAAGGCCGGCAAGGTCCGGATCCTGGGCGTCTATGCCGAAAAGCGGCTGGCCGGCGCCCCCGATATCCCAACGATGAAGGAACAGGGGATCAACGTCACCTATGTCCAGAACCGCGGTCTCGTCGCCCCGGCCGACATCCCGGCGGACGCGAAGAAGGTCCTGGAAGAGGCGTTCTTCAAATACACAAAGACCGAAACCTTCAAGAAGTACTGCAAGGACAACATGCTCTCCGAGGCGTGGATGGATGGCGCGGCGTTCGGAAAGTTTCTCGATGAGTGGAACGCGAAGTATGCGGTTATCCTCAAGGACATGGGTTTGATCAAGAAGAAGTAATGGTTGTTGAGGATGAGTTGCGCGGCAGGGGCGATGACATGTATCGCCCCTGCCTTTTATAAAACCGTGGGAAAGGCGGTGCGGTTGATGAAGAAAGCGGATGTGATTACCGGCGTTGTTCTATTGGTTCTGTCCGGCTATGTGATCCTGGAGGCCTGGCGGATGCCGCCGTCGGCGACGTTCGGTCCGGGATCGGGATTTCTCCCCTTCTGGCTCGGTGTGCTGCTGGCCGTGCTGGCGGTGATCCTGCTCGGGACTGCCTGGCGTCGAGAAGCGACCGAGAAGGGCAGAAAATCCCCCTTCCCGGGGACGAAGGCGCTCATCTCCATCGGCTCGGTTCTTGCAAGTCTGGCGGCGTACATCGTCCTGCTCGAGGTGCTGGGATTTCTTATGGACACTTTCCTGTACGTGGCGTTTCTGCTGGGGGTCGTGGAGCGTGAGAAATGGCTCATGACGCTCCTGGTTGCCGTTTCGACGACGGCGGGGCTTTATCTCATCTTTCAGGTTCTCCTGGGGATTACATTGCCCTCGAACATGTTTGGATTTTAGCGCGATGGGGGAGGTTTTATCTTGGACATCTTTCATAATATTATTCTGGGATTTCAGGTCGCTTCCTCATGGGAGAATCTCCTTTTCTGCTTCATCGGGACGCTGATCGGAACGTTGATCGGGGTGTTGCCGGGGATCGGGCCGACGACGGGGGTGGCGATTTTGATCCCGATCACCTTCGGGATGAACGCGACGACGGCGATCATCACGATGTGCGGGGTCTATTACGGGGCGATGTACGGGGGATCGACGACGTCGATTCTTTTGAATGTTCCCGGAGAGTCCGCCTCGGTGATGACGACGCTGGACGGCTACCAGATGGCCAAGAACGGGAGGCCCGGGCCGGCATTGGGGATGGCGGCTCTCTCGTCGTTCATTGCAGGGACGTTCGCGGTCCTGATGCTGACCTTCATTGCGCCGGTTCTGGCGAATTATGCCGTATCGTTCGGTCCGCCGGAGTATTTCGCCCTGACCTTCATGGGGCTGACGATGGTGACGTCGCTGGGGGGCGATTCGCCTCTCAAGGGGATCATCAGCGGGGTTTTGGGCTTGATCGTCGCCTGCGTGGGAATTGACGCGATCAGCGGGGTGGCCCGGTTCACGTTTGACAATATGAACCTGCTGGACGGGGTCGGCTTTATCGGGATGGCGGTGGGGCTCTTTGCCGTCTCGGAAGTCCTGGTGAACCTCGAAGAACCGATGCAGCAGATCTTCACACAGGCGAAGCTGAACTTTCTAAGCCTCTTTCCGAACCTCCAGGACTGGAAGGATTCGTTCGGGGCGATCTGGCGGGGATCGGTCATCGGCTTTTTCGTCGGGGTGCTGCCCGGGGCGGGGGCGACGATCGCCTCGTTCATGGCCTATGCCATTGAGAAGAAAGTGAGCAAGCATCCGGAGAAGTTCGGGACGGGGGTCATCGAGGGGGTAGCGGCGCCGGAGGGGGCGAACAACTCGGCGGCCGGCGGCGCGATGGTTCCACTTTTGACGCTGGGGATTCCCGGTTCGGGGACGACGGCAGTCCTGCTGGGGGCGCTTTTGATTCACGGACTTCGTCCCGGTCCGCTCCTTTTCTCGACGCATCCCGATTTTGTCTGGGGGCTGATCGCCAGCATGTACATCGGCAACGTCATGCTCGTCATCCAGAACATGCCGATGATCGGCCTTTGGGTCCGGCTGCTCAAGGTTCCCTACAAGGTGCTGATGCCGCTGATCATCACGATCTCGGCCGTCGGCGTCTTTGCGACGGACAACAACATCTTCGACATGTGGGTGATGTTTTTCTTCGGCTTGGTCGGCTATGTGATGCGCAAACTGGATTACCCGCCGGCGCCGATGGTCCTGGCGCTGGTCCTGGGGCCGATGGTGGAGATGTCGCTCCGCCAGTCGCTGACGATCGCGCACGGGAGCATGTCGATCTTCTTCACCCGTCCCATCTCGGGAACCCTTACGGTCCTCGCGATCCTCTCCCTCTTCGCGCCCCTCCTCCGG
>MNZQ01000202.1 GCA_001873745.1 Syntrophaceae bacterium CG2_30_58_14 | reverse complement strand
ATTTGTCATTCCCGAATGCCTCTATCGGGAATATGGTTTTTCAAGCTGTTAGAACCAGATTCCCGCTCAGAATCGTTGCGGGAATGACAGAATGGGGAGTTTTGCAATTGGCTCGTATGCTTATGCCTTCAATAATTTCAGCACTTCGCGGCCACGGTCGAGGATCAAGTTCGTCTCGTAGGAGTAGGTGATCATCCGCATCCCCCGGCCGATCCAGTAGCGAAGCTCGTCGATATCGGCGATATGATTTCCGGCGGCCTTCCCGTTCTTCATGCAGGCATCGACCACCTTCTGGATGGCCGCCCGCATTTCCGGGCGCGTCCCCTGTCCCGGATAACCGAGGTCAAGGGAGAGGTCCTGCGTCCCCATCATGGCCACATCGATCCCCGCCACCGCGGTGATCCCCTCCACATTGCCGATTGACTCGGCGCATTCAATCTGGGCGATAAGGAGGGTCTCCTCGTTGACGGCCCGGAAATAATCGGCGGCCTGCTTGAACTCCTGGCGCTCCTTGGTCCGGAAGAGAGGCACGGCCGTGCCCCTCTTCCCCTCGGGGGGGTATTTCCCAAAACGGACAAGATCCTTCGCCTGTTCCACCGTGTCGAGATGGGGCGCCCAGATCCCTTCCGCGCCCATATCCAGCGCCTTGGCGACATAGGCGTAGTCCAGGCGGGGAATCCGAACGACGCTGCTGATCTCTGTCTTCCTCGCGTACTGAAGGATGCCGGCGATGTCCGACATGTCATACGAGGCGTGTTCCATGTCGATGACGAAATAATCGAAACCGGCAATCTCTAAGAGCTCGGCGATGTTGATGTATTTTGCCTCTTTGATCATGGTCCCGAAGACCAGTTCCCCGTTTTTCAGCTTTTTCTTGATCTTGTTGATTCTCATGATTTTCTCCTTTTTTGTGTCAAAGAATAGTTCGCCGGTTTGGCAAGGCCTCGGCATAGGGTTTGTCGCCCGGAAAGGGGGCGAAAAAAGGGGGACCGGCGCCCCTTACGCGGGATCAATGCGCCTCTTCCATTGCCCCCGCGATATACATCATCGTGAGGAGCATAAAGACGACGGTCTGGATGCAGGAGGTAAAGATCATAAGGACGAAAACCGGCAGGGGGGTCAGAAAGGGGACCAGCAGGAGCACGACCGCCAGCACGATGTCCTCCCCCATGATGTTTCCGAAGAGCCGGACGGAGAGGGAGAGCGGGCGGGAGAGGTGGCTGATGATCTCGATCGGCATGATCAGCGGTGCGAGCCACCAGACAGGACCCATGAACTGCTTGACGTAGCGGATGCCGTGGACCCTGATCCCCACGATGTGGGTCATCGCGAAGACCACGACGGCCATCGAGACGGTCGTGTTGAGGTTGGCCGTCGGCGATTCAAAGCCGGGGATCAGGCCGAGCAGGTTGGAGGTGAGGATGTAGATGGCGAGCGTCGCGATCAGCGGGAAGAACTTTCGCCCCTCCGGTCCCATCGTGTCGGTGAGGAAGGCGTCGATTCCCTCGACAATCACCTCCATGACGTTCTGGAATCTTCCGGGAAGGATGCTCACCCGGCGGGTGGCCAGGAAGGAGAAGAGGGCGAGCGCCGCCATGATGAACCAGGAATAGCAGACGACGACAAGATGATGTTCCGTGAGCCAGTGGTTTTCGAAGAATAAAAAGGGTTCCATGATCAGAGTTCCTTTAACGCATGGGGACAGATTTCAAATCTGTCCCCAGCAGGGTTAAAACGGTTGTCAGGATAATGGTCAAAACGACGACGGAGAGGCCGATGACGAGGCCGATCACATCGGCGATATCCCCGGCGATGATCCCGAAGAGCGAGACGACCGTGACGGCCAGCCGGATGAAATAGCTCCTCATGACGGCCGACCGGAGCCGGTTCATCTCTCCCTTGAAGACGTTCCGGAGGTTGTGATAGAGCCAGTGAAAGTTGACGACGCTGATCAGGCCTCCGAGGATGATGCCGAGGCTGAAGCGGGCGGAGCAGAGCAGAAGGCTTCCCGCGATCAGCACGGCCAGCAGGATCCAGTTCGTGATCTCAAGCCTTTTTTGGAGGGGGTCTTTTTCGATTCGCTTCACTTGCAACACCCGTTGTGACCGGTTGTTTGTCCTTTAAAGATCGTTTAATCAGGAGAACCATATTCCTGAATCCGGCGACGATCCCCATCAGCAGAAAAATAAGGGTTAGGTAGGGGCCCGTTCCCAGTTTCCGGTCGAGCCAGACCCCAAGGAAGAGACATCCGAAAATGGCAACGACCATGCTGATCCCGATGCTGCTCGCATAGGCCATCTGGATCGCGGCTCTCTTCGTCTCCTTGTCCACCGCGCGCCTCCTACCACAATCGGGGTATGAAGTCAAACAAAACTCTCATGACGGCCTGACGTCATAAAGGACAATGAAAATCTCCCCTAACCCCTCTTTGCCAAAGAGAGGAATAATAATGTCTCCCTCTAAAAAAGGGGGATTGAGGGGGATTTGGGGTGCATTTTCATGTGAAAAGGGGCGGCATCATCTCCCCGCATCTGCGGTCCGCGTTCCCCGGTACCAATCGATGGTCTTCCCGAGTCCCTCCCGGAAGTCGGTCCCGGCCCGGAATCCAAATTCCCGAAATGCCTTACTCGTGTCCAGCATCCGCCGCGGCTGGCCGTCCGGCTTGGTCGCGTCCCAGACGACGCGGCCCCGGAAGCCCGTCAGTTCCACAATGATGCCGACCAAGTCCCGGATGGAGATCTCGAATCCGGCGCCGATGTTGACCGGTTCGGACCGGTTGTAGCGTTCCGTCGCGAGACAGATCGCCTCCGCGGCGTCCTCCACGTAAAAGAATTCCCGGGTCGCGGCGCCGGTTCCCCAGACAACGATCTCTTCATCGCCCTGCGCCATCGCGTCCACGCACTTCTTGATCAGGGCGGGAATCACATGGGAGGAGCGCGGATTGAAGTTGTCGCCGGGGCCATAGAGGTTGACCGGGAGGAGGAAAATCGCGTTGAAACCGTACTGCTGCCGGTAAGCCTGGGACTGGACGAGCATCATCTTCTTGGCCAGGCCGTAGGGGGCGTTGGTCTCCTCGGGATAGCCGTTCCAGAGGTCCTCCTCCCTAAACGGCACCGGGGTGAACTTGGGATAGGCGCAGATCGTCCCTAAGGCGACGAACTTGTCGATCTTCCGGAGATACGCCTCGTGGAGGAGTGGAACGCCCATCATGATGTTCTCATAAAAAAGCGAACCGGGATTTTCCTGGTTGAAGCCGATGCCGCCGACCTTGGCGGCGAGGTGGACCACAACGTCGGGCCGCTGCTCGTCGAAGAGCCGCCGGATATCCTCCGGGCGGATCAGGTTGTAGTCGAGGCGGTCGGCTACAAGGATTTCGCCATAGCCCCTCTCCCGGAAGGTCCGGACGAGGTGTTTTCCCAAAAAACCGCTGCCGCCGGTGATCGTGATTCTTTTGCCCTTCATGCCGCTGGCTCCTTTTTCATTTATTTGGGGTCAGGTCTTGGGATTTGAATTGTAGCATCGAAATTCAAGTCCCAAGACCTGACCCCATGCGTTACATCCGGTGGTTGCCGCAGGTGAAGCCGGCGTTGACGAGCGTCTTCTCCTTTTCGGCGGCTTCCAGGTCCGCGGCGACCATCATGTCGATGAGTTGTTCGAAGCCGACTTTCGGCTCCCAGTTGAGGGCCTCTCTAGCCTTGGCTGCATCGCCCAACAGGACGTCCACCTCCGTCGGACGAAAGTAGCGGGGGTCAATCGCAACGTGCCGCTGGTAGTCGAGGCCCAATTTCGCAAAAACCTTCTCGGCAAACTCGCGCACCGAATGGGTCTCTCCGGTGGCGATGACGTAGTCGTCGGGTCTCTCCTGCTGGAGCATCAGCCACATCGCCTCGACGTAGTCGCCGGCGAATCCCCAGTCGCGTTTCGCCTCGAGATTGCCGAGGAAGAGCTTGTCCTGGAGGCCGAGCTTGATCCGGGTGGCCGCCCGGGTGATCTTCCTCGTCACGAAGGTCTCCCCGCGGCGGGGGGATTCGTGGTTGAAGAGGATGCCGTTGGAGGCAAAGAGGTTGTAGGCGTCCCGGTAGTTGCGGACGACGTAGTATGCGTAAACCTTGGCGGCGGCGTAGGGGCTCTGCGGCTGGAAAGGGGTCGCCTCGCCCTGCGGGGGCGGCGCCGCGCCGAACATCTCGCTGGAGGAGGCCTGGTAGAAGCGGGTTTTGATCCCCGTCTTCCGGATCGCTTCGAGGAGTCGGATCGTTCCGAGACCCGTCACGTCTCCGGTGTACTCCGGCATGTCGAAGCTCACACGGACATGGCTCTGGGCGCCCAGGTGGTAAATCTCGTCCGGTCGGATCTCCTGGAGGAGGTCGGTAAGCTGTCCGGAAACGGTGAGGTCGCCGTAGTGGAGGTAGATCCGCGCCTGAGGGTCATGGAAATCCTTGTAGAGGTGATCGATCCGGCCCGTGTTGAAGGTGCTGGCCCGGCGGATGAGGCCATGGATCTCATAGCCCTTGCAGAGCAGGAATTCCGCCAGGTAGGAGCCGTCCTGGCCGGTGATGCCGGTAATCAATGCTTTCTTCATGATGAAACCTCGCTGAATTCCGGGGACAGATTTCAAATCTGTCCCCACCCCTAATGGCTGTTATTGATAATACTCCCGGTACCAGGCGACGAAGCGCCGGATCCCTTCCGCAATCGGCGTTGCGGGCCTGAAACCGACGGCGGCCATCAGATCGTCCACGTCGGCGCAGGTGGCCGGCACATCCCCCGCCTGCATCGGGAGAAAATTTCGGATCGCCTTCCTGCCGAGCTGTTCCTCCAGAATCTCAATGAATTCCATCAGCGCGACGGGCCGGTTGTTCCCGATGTTGTAGAGCCGGTACGGGGCGAAACTGGAGGAGGGGTCGGGTGCGTCTCCCCGCCAGGCCGGATTCGGCACAGGAATCCGCTCCAGGACGCGGGCGAGCCCCTCGACGATGTCGTCGATGTAGGTGAAGTCCCGCTTCATCCGCCCTTCGTTGAAGACGGCGATCGGCCGGCCCTCCAGGATCGCCCGGGTGAACAGGAAAAGGGCCATGTCCGGCCTTCCCCAGGGTCCATACACGGTGAAGAAGCGGAGTCCCGTGCAGGGGAGCTTGTAGAGGGAGGCGTAGGCGTGGGCCATCAGTTCATTCGCCTTCTTTGTGGCCGCATAGAGACTGAGCGGATGATCCACATTGTCGTGAACGGAAAAGGGCATCCGGGTGTTGGCCCCGTAAACGGAGCTGGAGGAGGCAAAAACAAGGCGCTTCACCCCATGATGACGGCACCCCTCGAGGATGTTCATGAAGCCGACGAGGTTGCTCTCCACGTACGCCTGGGGGTTTTCGAGCGAATAGCGAACGCCCGCCTGGGCCGCCAGATTGACGACGATCTCGAAGCGGTTTTCAGCGAACAGCGCTTCCATCGCCTTCCGGTCGACAATATCCGCCCGGACGAAACGAAAATCCTTCTCTTCCTCCAGAATCTTGAGCCGCGACTGCTTCAGCGTCACGTCGTAGTAGGGGTTCAGGTTGTCCAGACCGACGATCTCGTTTCCCTCCGCGAGAAGCCTTCGGGAGAGGTGAAAGCCGATAAAACCCGCCGCGCCGGTGACCAGGATCTTTCGCATCATTTTTCCCGTAATAGATTTTGCTATCATTTTTTTAAACGAATCTCTACAGCGTCTTCAGGACCTTTGCGCAGGCGGAAAGGGTCCGGGCAATATCGTCGTCCGTGTGGGCGAAGGAGACAAACCCGGCCTCGAACTGCGCCGGGGCGAGGTTGATCCCGGCCGCCAGCATCCCCTGGAAGAAGCGGGCAAACAGGGTCGTATCGCTCCGCGATGCGGTCTCAAAATCGACCACCTCATCCGCCGTGAAGAAGAGCGTGAACAGGGAGCCGACGCGGTTGATCCGGGCGGGGATTCCTTTTCCCCGGAAGAGATCCGCAAAACCGGCGCAGAGCCCCTCGGTCATCCTTTCCAGTTCCGGATAGGACTTTTCCCTGAGGATGTCCAGCGTTGCGATCCCGGCGGTCATGGCAAGGGGATTTCCCGAGAGGGTGCCCGCCTGGTAAACGGGACCGATGGGGGCGAGGTGTTCCATGATCTCCCGCCGGCCGCCGAGGGCGCCGACGGGGAGGCCTCCGCCGATGATCTTGCCCATGCAGGTCAGATCGGGGAGGATGCCGGCCAGGGTCTGCCAGCCGCCGTAGGCGAGTCGGAATCCGGTGATCACCTCGTCGAAGATGAGGAGGCTGCCATTTGCGCGCGTCACCTCCCGCAGGGTTTCCAGAAAGCCGTCCCTCGGCTGCACGACGCCCATGTTGCCGGCGACCGGCTCGACGATGATGCAGGCGATCTCCTCGCCGTATCGCGTTGCGGCGCTTCGGACCGCCTCGGCGTCGTTGTACGGCAGCGAAATCGTGAGCTCTGCGAGCGCCCGGGGAACGCCTGGGCTTCCGGGGATCCCGAGTGTGGCCACGCCCGAACCCGCCTTCACCAGCAGGGAATCGGCATGGCCGTGGTAGCAGCCGGTAAACTTGATGATCTTCTCTCGGCCCGTAAAACCGCGGGCGAGGCGGATGGCGGTCATCGTCGCTTCGGTTCCCGAGCTCACCATCCGCACCATCTCGATGGACGGAAAGGCGGCGGCGAGCCGCTCCGCCATGCCGATCTCCAACTCGGTCGGCGCCCCGAAACTGGCGCCCCGTCCGGCCGCTTCCCGAATGGCCGCGACGACCGCCGGGTGGCTGTGGCCGAGGATCATGGGACCCCAGGAACAGACATAATCGATATAGCTATTTCCATCCGTATCGATGATCTTTGACCCGGCCGCCTCGCGGATGAACAGCGGGGTTCCGCCGACGGCCCGAAAGGCGCGGACAGGGCTGTTGACCCCTCCGGGAATGACACGCTGCGCCCTTGAGAAGAGGCTCTCATTTTCCATTTGGAAATACTCCTTTTGATTCCGGATCGGCGCAGGACGTCCACCCGGCATCTGTAAGGTAGGCATCCACGTTCCTTTTCGGATTTGATGCGCCGACCTATACCATAAAACCCTATCGATACCAAATATTTCTTGACAAGTTTTTCTCCGACTGCTAAAGAATCCGCCAGGAAAGATGATTTGTGAAGATTGATCCTCCCGGGTGGGCCAAACCGGTTCCCTCGGGAAGGGGGGCGGCGAATATCAGAAGGAGGGAGGTGAGCCCAGAGCGCGGTTTGACCATTTCAGAATAAAGAATTGCTAAGGAGTCTATGATGAGAAGAACTTTCGGGGTTGGTGCTTTGACGATGTTTGCGGTTCTGGTTTCGGCTTCGCTGGCTTTGGCGGCCGAGGTGGCGGTGGCGCCCGGTTCCACCGTCGATTATACGAAGGCGATTGTGATTGGTTGCAGCCTTCTTGTTGCGGGCCTGGTGATGGCCGTGGGGACGATCAGCACCGGATTGGGAATGGGAAACGGATTGAGCAGCGCCGTCAGTGCCGTGGGCCGGAATCCGGAGGCGCAGGGCAAGATCCTGATCACCATGATGGTCGGGCTCGCCATGATCGAATCGCTGGCGATCTATGCGCTGGTGATTGCGCTGGTCGTGCTTTATGCCAATTCACTGCTCAAATATATTGGCCTTTCGTAGAACGTTATCATAACCAGGGGGGAGGAAAGCGAACGCCACGACTTTTCCCCCCTCTTTTTTTATTCGTCCCTGCCTGTGTCCGGATTCAAAAGCCTCTTCCTTTGCTTTTCTGATCTAAAGATAAGAGTTCACGCCTGTCCGGTTTCTCCTGAGTAAACCCCGTGCCAGGGGGCGAGCACAACGAAGCATGAAAATCCCCCCCAAATCCCCCTTTGCTAAAGGGGGACTTTATTATTCCCCCCTTTGTCAAAGGGGGGTAAGGGGGGATTTTCATATCAAACCCCGTGCTCATTCCATGCGGCGACCTTCCGACCGCATCGACTTATCGGCGCGTTGGAGCGCCGCCAGGGGCGGCGCCGTAGTGGTCCCTCACTTTCCTGGCCTGCAGGATGAACGCCGCTCCGGCCGTAAAAGCCGCCACCGCTCCCAGGATGATCGCGAGCCGCAACCAGGGTTCGCCCTGCGCCTGCCGGTCTCGAACCAGCACGATCAATGTCCGCACCCATTCGGCGGCTCCGAGCAGCAGAAAAAGTTGCACGAGACGCAGCGCCCAGATGCGCCGGACGAAGAGGGTCAGGGGAACGGCGAGACAGAGCATTGCGAGAATCATCGGGCCGGTCCGCAGAAAATGGGCGGCCAGTATCAGAACGGAAAACAGCATCGGAATGAGGCAGGTGAACAGCATCGGGATCCTTTCCATGATAAGAAATCGCTTCTTTGGGATCGAAGTATACGATGGGCGGTCCTCTGTTTCAATATAAATCCAATTACTGATTTTTCAAGATCTACGGGGAATCGCTACAGACTCATGAAAAAAACCTCCCGGCGACCCAGAAGAGGGCCATCCCGATGATCACCGTTCCGGCCAACGAACGGGTTTTCCAGGCAAAGATCAACGTGGGGATAGAAACCAGCAGGGCCGGTTGAAAGACGGTCAGATGCCGGGGTTCTCCGGTCGTCGCCAGCGCGGGCAGAATCAGGGCGCTCAGGACAGCGGCGGGAATGAAATCCAGCCACTGCCGCAGCCACTCCGGCAGGCGGCGGCGTGATAGAAAAATCAAGGGAACCCAGCGCGGCAGATAGGTCACGATACCCATGCCCAGCACCAGCAACAGATAGTCCGTCTTCACGATTCCTCCGGGCGTTTTCTTCCCTTGCCACACCCCTTCCGCAGGATGACGCCGAGCGTCGCGGCGGTCACCGACGCCATCACAATATAGGCATTGCCCGGAAAGAGCAGCGAGAAGGCAACGGCCAGCAATCCCGAGAGAATGGCGACCAGGACATAAAGGCCGCCCCGGATCTGAAAGACCAGCAGGCAGATGAACATGGCGGGCAGCGCGTAATCGATGGGGACACCTTGCCGCAAGGTGTCCCCATCCCCGGCGGGAATGAATTGTCCGCCATAGCCCCCGATGATGGTGCTGACGATCCAGGCCAGGTTAGCGGTCTGATTTAACGCCAGCGCCCTCCGCCAATCCCAGTCCCTGTCCTTGTCCTGGAAGCGGGCCATGTTGAGGGCGAAACTTTCATCGGTCACCCCGTAAGCATACAGGGAAAGCCGACCAACGCCCAGACGTTGGAGATAAACGGCCAGGGATGAGCTCATCAGCAGGTGGCGGAGGTTGACGGTAAAGGTCGTCAGGATGATAGGAATGACGGCAGAGCCGCTGCCGATCATGGATACCGCGATAAACTGGGCGCTTCCGGCATAAACGAAAAGCGACATCAGACCGATCTCCCAGGGCGTAAGACCGGCATTGTGGGCCAGGACGGCGAAAGCCAACCCAATGGGCGCGTACCCCAGGCAGATGGGCCACGCCGCCGCCATGCCTTCCTTTAGAACTGTCCATCGATGGTTCATGTTTCGCTTGATTTTGGGCAAGGGGTCCTTCCTTATCTCATGAATGACCGTATGGAAGAGCTGGAAGATATTCGTGATGTCCGTACGATCTCTGCCGCCACTGCCGCCGAGAAGGAAACCTACTCTCATGAATTTGTCAAGCGCCTGCCAGCAGACGAAACCCCCGTGGCTACCAGATGATTTTCAGGCCTTTGACAGCCTGCAGGGCCTCATCACAGGTCACAAGCGGCTTCTCGTAATGAAGGGCAGTGGCCGCAATGATGCGGTCCGCCGGATCATGATGCGCAAAGAGGGCGTCGATGGCCGAAATCTTCGCTATCTCCGGCGTAATGGGCAGCGGCCGGATCGCCCGGGACGCTAAAACAAGCTTCAGGAAAGAAAGGGTATCCGTCCCTGGATCGAGTCGCCACTTGGCGATCAGCATGGCGATCTCCCACAGAGAGATGTCGCAGCAGACCAGGGAACCATTCTCTTCGCCCTCTTCTATGGCGCGGAGCGCCCCGGCGCTGAGACGCTCCGGCGCCAGGGCATCGAAAACGAGGACGCAGGTATCGAGAAGAATCAAGACGCCGCCTCCCATTTTTCATTCAGGGAGGACACAACATCGCCGATCCTGCACTTTACCCGCAACAGAGCAAGCTTTTCCTTCGCGCCTGAACGCCCATCGGCAACGGGCATCAGACGCGCGATCTTCTTTCCGCGCGAGGTCAGGAGCAACTCTTCGCCGGCCGTGACCATGCCGAGATAGGCGGGCAGGTTGTTCCGCAGCTCCGTAACGTTGACTTCTTTCATTGCATACTCCTTTCTGTACGTTCCATCTGTACAACCGCTTGACGACGATGTCAAGAATCAAATGCGGTCGCCCTGTCAGAATAATTCCCCCATCGAATCTAAGTGTATGATATTGATATTACAACGTAAACCCAGCAAAGTGAGCGCCAACAAGGGCGTCGGTTATTTTCTAATGTGTTCGCATAGTTAACCGTGATTCCGGCGGAATCATTTTCAAGCGGTAGCCAGAAAGCAAGCCCTTCCTCCCTAAAATAAATCTTGACATTGTCGTTTATACATTTTAGACGGCTTCAAAATAACTTCTCAATATCTTCGTGCCCGGAGTTATTGAGAAGTTACCGGGAATCCTCTTGAGATTAACCGGCGGTTGTCAGATGCGGTCGAGGGGACTTTGCAGGTTGCGGAT
Source organism: Syntrophaceae bacterium CG2_30_58_14 (assembly GCA_001873745.1). Classification (GTDB taxonomy): domain Bacteria; phylum Desulfobacterota; class Syntrophia; order Syntrophales; family UBA5619; genus UBA5619. The sequence goes on along the minus strand of MNZQ01000202.1, from coordinate 945 downwards.
ATCTCGGGCCATTACATGGGTGTAAATCTCCGTGGTCTTGACATCCGCGTGGCCAAGCAGTTCCTGGAGGACGCGGATATTGACCCCGTTTTCCAGCATATGAGTGGCGAAGCTATGGCGCAGGGTGTGGCAACCAACTCTCTTGTCGATCCCGGCTTGTTGCGCGGCCCGCTTCACGGCTTTTTGCAGGCCGGATTCGAGAACGTGATGACGCATTTCTTTACCGGAGCGCGGGTCACGTGATCGCTCCCTGGCAGGAAAGACCCACTGCCAGCCGGTCTCCCTCGCCGCATTACGGTATTTTCTGGCGAGAGCTTCAGGGATGTAGACCTCTCCGAAGCCTGCCACGAGATCCCTGTGATGGAGAGACTTCACAGACTCGATTTGCGCTAGCAGATCGTCTTGTAGGTTCCGAGGCAGTATGGTGGTCCGGTCCTTTCCGCCCTTTCCGCCTCGGATGAAGATGAGGTTCTGGCCGAAGTCTACGTCCTGGACGCGCAGACGGATGCATTCCATCAGCCGCAGCCCACTGCCGTAAAGAAGCTTCGTCATGAGGGCGTTCTTGCCTTCAATGGCCGCGAGAAGGCGCTGAACCTCGGCTTGAGTTAGCACCGTTGGCGGGCTTGTCAGGCGCTTGCTGCGTGCCGGAGTTATCTCGCCATCCAGGGGTATATCCAGGACAACGCGGTAGAGGAAGACGAGGGCGTTCAGCGCCTGTCTTTGGGTTGCGCCGGACACCTTGCCCTCTATGGCGAGATGGGATAGAAACGCCTCCACATCATTCGCCCCGAGATAGCGAGGGTGGGTCTTGCCGCCAAAGTGGTGGATGTAGCGCAGGATCCATTGACAATAGGTCTGCTCTGTGCGATACGCATAGTGGTGGTATCGCAGGACCTCTCGCACCTGGTCCATTAACTTGAGTTTGGGATTCGGGTGGAATTTCGG
>MNZQ01000122.1 GCA_001873745.1 Syntrophaceae bacterium CG2_30_58_14 | reverse complement strand
GGTGGCGGTGCAGGGAATCGAACCCCGGACACTACGGATATGAGCCGTATGCTCTAACCGGCTGAGCTACACCGCCTGATCGCTTAGGGCGCCGCTCGATCAGGGCGAACATGTATTTATTGTCCGCGGGAGCCCGTTTTTTATGAAGGCGCGGACCCCTATAACAGTTTTCAAAGAATTGTCAATCCCTTCTATTCGCTTTTCAGAGAGTAGGTGACGATCACGCTTCGGTCCTTAATCGACCCGCCCACGGAGAGAACCAGCGCGAGAACGACCTCGTTTTCCCCGTCATTGTCGATATCCTTGAACTGGTAATCCGCAACATAGCCGCTGATCTTCTTTGTCCGCCAGTTTTCCACCATCCCCATGCCTTCCCATTCAAGATTGTAAACCTCCGCAGCGGTGAAGAGTTTAAGGCGCTGGAACATGCGGGAGGCGGAAGAGAGGTTTTTCACAACAATGATCTCCCGCTTGCCGTCCTTGTTCGTATCATACGTCACGATCCTCAGGTTGATGTAGTGGATCAGATCGGCATCTTCGGACTTGTCTTCTTTAACGCCGCTGCGACTCATCGGTTCGATATAGGTATTGCTACCGCCGAACTGCTCATCGCTTTTCCAGAGAAATTCACTGCTGCCGCCGAAGATGGCGACCCTGGAAAGGGGTTTGTCCGTCTGTTCAAAGATGCAGAGATAATCGTCGCTGTTCAAGGCAATGATCTTTTCGGCGCCGCCTGAGCCCAATTTGTCTAAGGTCAGACCATAGACGGAGAGCCCCTGCGGGATCCTCATCTTCGGCCCTTCCGCATACGCGCCGTTCTTCCAGACAATTTCATGAATCGGGGTATCGAAGGGCATGTCGATGCCCCTTCTCTGACCGAGCAGCAAGGGTATCCCCGAGCCGTTGTCGATGGCCCGCATGAACCAGGGGAGATCGGCGGCGATCGTTTGGAATTTTCCGTTCCGGAATTCCAGGATAAAGGAATCGACCTGTTGGCCGGTATAGGAGGAGACGATGATCTCCTTGACGCCGTTCCCGTTGATATCGGCGACATCAAGGCTTACATAATAGTCATAGGACTTTCCGGGAATCTGCTGAACCAGCTTGAATTCGTTTCCTTTTTTCTGATAAACGAACACATTGTGCGGATCGATGATGACGGTCTCGTTCTGGCCGTCGCCGTTGACATCCCCAATGTCCATTCCCCGGAACTCATTGGAAAATTGCTGGCTCTTCCAGAAGGTCTTCCGGTTCAGCGGCTGGGCGGCGTTGATGAAGTCCGGATTGATGGATGAGGTGAAGGTGCCTTTGCGGCCGCCTCCCATCCCGGAGATGATCTCCGCTTCCCGTGCCGCCTGCGGGGAAGGTGGCCGGGAAACGATCACTTCCCTGGCGGTTGGCTGGGCCGTAATGGTGGGTGGAGCGCCGAGGATGTGGGTGGTGATCCGCTGGGCAAAATCGTTGATTTTCGGGATCACCTCATCCATGGAAGGGCATTGGGCGGTGAAATTCAAGGCCGACTTGTTGGCGGCGATATCGAGCAACTTGCCGTCAATGCTCAGGCTGCTGCCGATCTTCGTGATGCTGCCCCAGACGACGAAATCCGCGTTCACTTTTTTCCCCACGGCATGGACATCGGCCGGCGTAAATTCCTTCCCCGCGGTTTCTTTCAGGACATCGAGGAGCGAATCTCTGCCGATGATCTCTAATTTCTCGCTGACGGAGATCCGTGACGCAAGCATGTCTCCAATGCCCTGCCGCACGTAATCGATATTTTCCGCACTGTGGACGGAAAAGGGCAGAACGGCGACGGTGTATTTATCCTTGGCCCAGAGGGGCTGAAGCGAAACGAGCAGAAACAAGATGCCAACGACCCATTTGCATGAATTTTTCATTTTATATTCCCCTCTCCCGATCAGAACGAAATCAACAACCCTTGACCATGATTCTCTAACATGTCGCAGCGCAGAATTCAACCTGGATTTGAAAGCGCAAATTCCTTGACTCTGATGCCAACTCATAATAAATTACCGACGATTCAGGATGTTTTTTTGTTCCATTTATACCGCGTCGATCCGCAATGGGCGTTCGGCTGGGACCGGTAAACGTAGATCGAAACAGGAGGGGAAGGTTGATACAGCGATATTCGCGGGCGAAGATGGCGGCGATCTGGAGTCCGAAGAACCGGTACCGGCGGTGGCTGGATATCGAGATCCTGGCCTGTGAGGCCATGGCGGCGCGGGGGGAAATCCCGGAGGCGTCGATGAGGAATATCCGCGATCGGGCCGGCTTCGATATGGACCGAATCGATGAGATCGAGAAGACGACGAAGCACGATGTCATCGCCTTTCTCACCTCCGTGACGGAGAAGGTCGGAGACGACGGCCGTTTCATTCACCGGGGGTTGACCTCCTCCGATATCCTGGATACCTCCCTGGGGCTTCTGCTCCGGGAGGCGGCCGATATCCTGATCGAGGACCTGGATCTTCTGCTGGCCGCAATCCAGAAAAAGGCGTTCACCCACAAGAATACGCTCATGATCGGAAGGTCGCACGGGATCCATGCGGAACCGATCACATTTGGACTCAAGATGGCCCTCTGGTATGGCGAAATGGAACGGAACCGGGAGAGGATGGTCCGGGCCAGGGAGACGATCAGCACGGGAAAACTCTCCGGCGCCGTAGGGACCTTCTCCTTCATCGATCCCGCGATCGAGGAATACGTCTGTGCAAAGTTGGGGCTGAAGCCCGCGCCCGCATCCTCGCAGATCGTCCAGCGGGACCGCCACGCCGAATACTTTGCGACGCTGGCCATCATCGCTTCCTCAATCGACAAGTTTTCTCAGGAGATCCGGCTGCTTCAGCGGACCGAGGTTCGCGAGGCGGAGGAGTATTTCTCACCGGGGCAGAAGGGATCCTCCGCGATGCCGCACAAGCGGAATCCCGTCCTTTCGGAGAACCTCTCCGGTCTCTCCCGCCTGATGCGTTCCTACGCCGTCGCCGCCCTCGAGGATGTCGCCCTCTGGCACGAACGGGACATCAGCCACTCCTCCGTCGAGAGGGTCATTGGGCCCGATGCGACGATTCTCCTCGATTTCATGCTCGGCCGCTTTACCGGCCTGATCGATCAACTCGTTGTCTATCCCGAGAGAATGTTGGCCAATCTCCAGATGACGAAGGGTGTCATCTTTTCGCAGATGGTCCTGCTGAAACTGATCGAAAAGGGGATTTCCAGGGAAGCGGCGTACGCGATCGTCCAGAAAAACGCGACGAGATCCTGGCAGGAGGGAGTTGAATTCAGGGAGCTGCTGCAGCAGGACGACGAGGTGATGTCGCGATTGAACAGGGATGATCTTGAGCGGGTATTTCAGGTCGGAAATTTCCTCAAACAGATTGACTTTATCTTCAGCCGGGTCTTTGGAGAGAAACGATGAAACAATGGATGAATCTCGTTATCGGCGCGTTTTGTCTGCTCGGTGTCGCCGCATGTGGCCATCTCGATGGTTATCTGGATATCGCAAAGGACAAGGGGATGTCGAAGGAGTATCTTCAGGTCCTCGGGCGGTGGACGCGCGAAAAGATCATCTATTCCCAGTTTGACACGCAGGCCCATATCAGCGCAACCCTGCGAAGTCCGGAATTCAACCGGGCCTACCTTGACGAATACGCAAGGATATACCAGCTCAGCGGAGACGAGCGGAAAAATTACGAAGCGATGCGGGCTGCATCCGAATTCACCGAATTCATCTTTTATGCCTACATTCCAGACCGAACGGAGAATGACTTTGATCGACGCGGATCGATCTGGTCGATCTTTCTTGTGAACGCCAGGGGGGAGAAGATCACGCCCGTCGAGGTGAGGCGGGTCGATCCGGTCACGCCGGTTGTGACGGGTTTTTTTACGTACATCAGACCCTATTACGGCATAAGCTATTGGCTTCGCTTCCCGCCGTTGGAGAAGATCGGCGGGGTGGACGCTCCCCTGAAACTGGTTTTCGCCAGCGTGATCGGAAAGGTCGAACTGGAATTCGCGGGACGCTGACTCACCAAAATATTCATTACAGGAGGTTACCATGTTATTCATGAAAAGATCCATTCTGTTGGGCGCCGCGTTATTCTCACTGCTGTTTGTGGCGGCTTTGACGGGCATCGCTTGGGCCGATGCGATCAGTCCGTCCCAGGAGCAGGAATTTGTTGATGCCAAGGGGGCCCTGGAGGCGGCGCGGAAGGCAGAGGGTGAAAAATTTGCACCCTCATACATCAAACAGGCAGAGGATTTCCTGAAAATCGCCGGCAGTGCGCGGTCGATACCGGATGCGGCGGGATTCAGCCGCGCCTCGCGTTTGGCCAGGGCTTATGCCGATTTGGCAAGGGCTTCGGCGGAGCTGAATGCTGATATTGAGATGCTGGCCACAACCCAGGAAACACTGCTGAAGGCAAAGGCCGAGATCGACCGTTTGAAAAAATAACCGCATATAAGGAGCCAAATCCATGGAAAAATATAAAGATGCAAGCCGGAAGATGCTTTTTATTCTAATCTGGGGGTTGATCATCCTGCTGCCGCTGACGGTCTTGGCCGAGGATACCCCTGTCATGGTCATCGAAGCCGCCAAATTGGCCATTGACCAAGCCCGAAAGGCCGGGGCGGAGCAACAGGCCGTGGATGATCTTTCCGCCGCAAAGTCCTGGCTTTCCCAGGCAGAGAAAGCCTACGAGGCCGCCCATTCCATCATGGCGAGGGTCAGCACCGCAAAAATGAAAAGGGCCAGGGAGGAAGAGGTCATTTACTTAGCCACCATGGCAAAAGTAAAGGGCCTGACCGCGGAGGCAAAGTCGAAAAAACAGATGACGGCGGCCAAATTGAAGGAGACCCAGAAGGATCTTGCCGACTACCAGAGCGCCATTGTAGTCATGAAGGAAAAGCTTCGGGAGGCGGAGGATGCAAAAGAGATCCAGGCCAAAGCCGAGGCGGAGCGCAAGCATCTGGAAGAGTCCCAGCGAATGGCGGATGAGATGGAAGCCCGGAAAAGAAAAGAGTTGGCGGAGGCCGAGCGAAAGACGGCGGAGCTGGAAGCCATAAAGCAGAGAGAAGTCCGGGAGGGGCGGCTGAAAGATGAAAAGCGGATCGCAGAAAGGGAAAAAGAGACCAGTCAGGCCAAATTAATGGAAGTACAGGTGGGCGCCCAGCGGGCCAAGGAAACGCAGGAGATCCGAGCCAAGGAGGAAAAGTTCGCGGCCGAGAAGGAGAAACTGGCCGTGATGCAGACAAAACTTCAGGCTTTGGAACAAGAAAAGGCCATGCTGATCGCGGCCGGCAAGATTCCCAAAGTGACGGCGGAGGCGGGAGACAAAAAAATCATCATGACCATCCTGACGATTGATCTCTTCACCTCTGCAAGCGAGCTGACGCCGGCGGGAAAGAAGATCTTGGATGGTGTCGGAGATTTCTTGAAGAGCTATCCCAACAGCAAGGTTTTGACGCGGGGGCATACGGACAGCACGGGAAAGGCGGCCGCCAACCAGGCGTTATCGGAGAAACGGGCTCAAAAAGTCCGGGAATATCTGGTGGCTTACCAGAACGTTTCCCCCGGACGGGTTACCGCGGAAGGGGTGGGATCGGCGCAACCCGTCGCGACCAATGCCTCCGCAGCGGGGCGGGCGCTGAATCGACGAGTGGAGCTGATTGTCATCACCGGAGAGCCGTGAGATAAAGCGAGAATGTCAATGATTGATATTCTTCATATTCCCGGCAATTCTGCCGAATCCCTCCGCGGTCTGTTGCGGGACCTCTCGCCCCCCTTTACCGTCGGAGAGAGCGTCGGGATCAAGATCCACTGGGGGGAGCGGGGCAACGAGAGTTTTCTGCACCCCCGGTACGCGCGTGAGATTGTTCGTTGGCTCACGGAACGGGGCGTCCGGCCATTCGTTTTTGACACCACCGTCCTCTATTCGGGGGGAAGGCATAACGGGGAAGAGAGCCTGAAGACCGCTGCGGAGCACGGCTTTACGGAGGCCTATCTCGGCTGTCCCATCCGGATCGGCGACGGGATGGACGGGCGGGATGTCGTTGAAATCCCGGGCGGCGGTCGCCATTTTCCTTCGGTCCAGGCGGCGGCGATGATCCGGAAGGCGGACGCGTTCGTCATCTTTTCCCACTTCAAGGGGCACATGGAGTCTTCATTCGGCGGGGCCATCAAGAACATCTCCATGGGGATGGCCTCCCGCGCCCAGAAGCAGCGGATGCATGCGGACGCCCATCCCGTTTTGAGCCGGAAGCGCTGCACCCGGTGCGGGCTGTGCGTGGAGGTATGTCCCACCGGCGCCGCCGCACTGCCGCCGGATGCGGATCCGGTTTATGACCTCAATGCCTGCATCGGCTGCGCCCAGTGCATTGCCCTCTGCCCGCAGTCGGCCCTCAAGATTTTCTGGGATACGGACATCACGGTCTTCCAAGAGAAGCTGGTGGAGACGGCGGCGGCGATCTGGAGGGTCATCGGCCCCAAAACGGTCATCGTCAACGCGCTGATCCGGATCGTCACCGAGTGCGACTGCCTGCCGGGGAACCATCCGGTGATTGCGGAGGACGCCGGTTTTATCGCGGGCCGCCATCCGGTTTCCGTCGATGAGGCGTCCATCCGCCGGATCGGGGCCGAACCCTTCGACCGCGCCCATGCCCACATCCCCTGGCGGCGGCAGTTCGCCTACGCCCGCGAGATCGGGTTTACGCCATAGCGCCTGACCCCGTCTAAAGTCTGTGGTAAAGGCCGTTGCTCAAAAAGACCACCCCCCGTTTCTGAAGGTGTTCCAAGTGCTTGGTCATGTGGACCCGCTCCCCGAAAGTGAAAAACGCCTTCGGCGCCCGCGCTCTCCCGTAGATGATGCAAGCGGCCACGATCTCTTCCAGTGTCCTTGGTTTTTCCAGAAGTGTTAGCAGTTTTTTCTCTCTTTCCGCAATTACCGATGCGTACTGCCGCCAGAGTTCCTCCGGGGGGTCAAGGAAGACGCCGGTTTCATGGCCGGTCAGAACAACATGGGCCGGAACGTCCCGGAGACGTTCGATGGAGGCGCGCGTCTCATCGATGTCGGAAAAGAGATCCCCGTACCACGGGCCGAAACGGGTAAGGTCATAATCCCCCGCGAAGAGAACGGATGGCTCCCGAAAGAAGAAGGAGAGATGGCCGGGGGTGTGACCCGGGGTCGCGATCACCTCCACGGAGAGCCCGCCCAAGTGGATGAGCTCGCCGTCCACGAGGTAACGGACCGGTTTTCGCGGCCGGAAATGGAATTGTTCCAGGAGCAGGGGGCCCCAGACCTGCTTTTCCTCCTCATTGAGTTCATACCACGTCATCAAGACGTCCAGATCGGCAAGCGGCGGCGCATCCTCCAGAGAGACCCAGAGGGGAAGATCGTCGAAGAGGTCCAGATGCATGAAATGGTCCTCGTGCCAGTGGCTGAGCCAGATCATCTTGACCTCCTCTTCGGCGCGGAGACGGAGGAGCCTTTCCCGACTCGATGCGGGGTCGATCAGGACGCCGGCGCCTTCGATGTAGAGGGAGTGGCAGAAGGGATAACGACCCCGGTTTTCACCGGCAAGAAAACGGATTGGACCAAAAGTGCGATCTTCCATCGGTATCTCCTGGGGAAATTAGACGGAAAAGGCTGCGATAATTGCAACCCGCCGGGACTATAGAGAGGAGATGCGGGATCTGTCAAGCAAAACCCGCCGGCTATTTCCTTGACCGGCTCTGATTTTTAACCTATAGTCCCGCCGAAATTCATCTAACCAGACCGAAGGAAACGATGATTGATTACGAAAAAGAGCTCAATCCGGAGCAGCTCCAGGTTGTTCTGGAGGAGGAGGGGGCGCTGCTGGTGATCGCCGGGGCGGGGAGCGGAAAAACGCGGACGCTCACCTACCGCGTTGCCCGCCTCGTGGAAAGCGGCGTGCCGCCGGAGCGGATTTTGCTTGCCACCTTCACGAACAAGGCGGCCCGGTCGATGCTCACGCGCGTAGAGACGCTGATCGGCCATGAGATCGGCGGCCTCTGGGGCGGCACCTTCCACCACTGCGCCCATCGAACCCTCCGCTCCCATGCGCCCCGTCTCGGTTATGCAACCAATTTTTCGATTCTCGACAGCGAGGATGCGCGGCAACTGATCAACACCTGCATCACCGAAATTGGGATCGACGAGAAGGGCGACAAATTCCCGCGCGGAGACGTGGTCGGCGACATGATCAGCCTAAGCGTCAATACGGAGGTCGCTTTGTTAGACGTCGTGGCCGGGCGGTATCCTTTTTTCGCCCACCGCTCGGAGGAGATCGCCGCCGTCGCCGCCCATTACCGGAAGCGGAAGAAGGAGCTCAACGTCATGGATTTCGATGACCTTCTCTTCCTCTGGCGCGAGCTATTGCTCCGCTTCGACGACGTCCGCGACTATTACGCCGAACGTTTCCTCCACGTCCTCGTGGACGAGTATCAGGATACGAACCGGCTCCAGGCGGAGATCATGGACCTCGTCGCCTCCCGCCACCGCAATCTGATGGTCGTCGGCGACGATTCGCAGAGCATCTACTCCTTCCGGGGTGCGAATTACGAAAACATCATGCGCTTCCCCGACCGCTATCCGGAATGCAAGATCTTCAAATTAGAGACGAACTACCGCAGCACGCCGGAGATCCTCCATCTGGCGAACCTGAGCATCACAAACAACGAACGCCAGTTTCAGAAAACGCTGAGGGCCGTGCGGGAGGGGGGGATCCGCCCCGTTCTCGTCCCGGCCCGGAACGTTCTCCAGCAGGCCGATTTCGTCGCCCAGCGCATACTGGAACTCAACCGGAGCGGCGTCCCCCTTGGGGAGATCGCCGTCCTCTACCGGGCGCACTACCATTCAATGGAAGTACAGATGGAGCTGACCCGTAGGGGAATTCCGTTCGAGATCCGCTCCGGGATCCGTTTCTTTGAACAGGCGCACATCAAGGACGTGACGGCCTACCTCCGGATCCTCGTCAACCCGCGGGACGAGATTGCCTGGAAGCGGGTTCTCGGCCTCTACGAAAAAATCGGTAAGGTCACGGCGGAGAAGGTCTGGCGGTTCGTTTCCCGCCATTCCGATCCCCATGCGGCTGTCCTGACGGAGGATTTCAAAAGGTGCGCCCCAAGGTCGGCGACGCCCGGACTCTGTCGTTTTCAGGAAACCTTCCGCGCGCTTCACGGCTGCGAAAGCAGCAACCCGTCCATCCTGATCGAAACGATCCTCAAAAACGGTTACAGCGACCTTCTCCGGGAAAGGCACACCGACGCGGCTTCCCGCGAGGATGATCTGATTCAGTTTGCGAATTTTTCTTCCCGTTTTCCGTCACTCGAGGATTTTTTGAGCGAGCTCGCGCTCTTGACCGGCGTCAACGAAGAGAGCCGCCCGGAGGAGATCCAGGAAGAGCGCGTGGTCCTCTCGTCCATCCACCAGGCGAAGGGGCTGGAATGGAAAACGGTTCTGATCATCTGGTGCAGCGAAGGGATGATCCCGCTTGCCCGGGCGCTGAAGGAGCCGGGCGGGGAAGAGGAGGAGCGGCGGCTGTTTTATGTCGCGACAACCCGCGCGAAGGATGAGCTTTATCTCTGCTATCCGCTGACCGATTATGCGCGGGGGATGGGAAATCTTCCCGTGAGTCCATCCCGTTTCATCATGGAGCTCTCCTCGTATTCCGCAAAGGCGAAGGATCGCCCCTATGACCAGTGGCAGATCGACGATCTATAGAGGAGTTCAAGCCGAACCTCACTTTTCGCGGGAAATAAGCGGGACAATAAGATGATCGCTCCCTTTTTTGGGTTCATCCGCCGCTGATGGACAAGGAATAACCCTTGCTCCCGACACAGACATTATTTTCCTTGATATCACCCAAATTTTTTTGTATCGTCTTCCGCAAGAATCATCATAAAATCGTTAGCGTTTAACCGCAATTATATTGAAGGAGGGTCCGGTCGCTATGGTTAAAAAAGATAGGTTTTGGCTGCTCTGCGTATTCTTTTTAGGTGCATTTATTTTTGTATATCCCGCCTTTGCCGAGATCAGGACCTTCGAGAAGGAAGTGGAGGAGGTCGTCGGTCGGGATCAGAGCCAGGAGCAGGTGGAGGCCTTTGCCCTGCAGAAGGCCAAGCGACTTGCTGTGGAAGAAGCGGGAACTTACATCTCTTCCCTCACCGTCGTGCAAAATTACGTACTGGCCAAAGACGAGGTTACGGCCCTTGCCTCCGGTGTGCTGCAGTCCCAGGTTCTCGGTGTGCCGTCAATTGTTATCAAAGAAGGGGTTGTCCACGTGACCGTCAAGGCGAAGATCACCGTGGATACCGCCGTTCTGGATAAGCAGATCGAGGTCTTTATGAGAGATAAAGGCGCCTTGAAAGAAAGAGATGATGCCTTAAAAAAGATGAAGGAATTGGAGAATAAACTGGCCAATCTGAAAAGCACAGAGGTCAAACGTCTGGAAGAACTCAATACTCAGACTTTGGCCCTGGAGCGGGATCGGGATCGCCAGCGCCTCTTCCGGGAGGAGCAGTCCCTGAAGGCCAGGGGCGAACTGAGCCGGGCCGAGGCGGATCGCATCGCGAAGGAACGGGAGATGTCGGAAAGGATCGATCGCACCCGAGCGGAGCAGGAGAAAGCCAAGAGGGAAGAGGCCGCAGCCTTGACAGCGGAGCAAGACCGTATTAAGCGCGCCCAATTGGAAAATGAGCAGCGGTGGAACGACTTGGCGAGAAAGGCGCAATTGACACAGGATCAATGGGTCGTGATAGATGACAGCCTTTCTCTTAAACAGGCAATGGCCGAAGCTCTGGTCCTGAAACAAGAAATAGCCAACCTGAAGGGCCGTCTCGATTACCAGTACGGGGAGAATACAAAAAACCTGGAAGCCGCCTATGCCCAGCAACGAGCCCTGACGACAACGAAACTACCGTCCAAACCGGCACAGAAAGACGCCTTCGAGACCACAGCGGCGTACAATGAAAGAATCTCGACCTATGAACGTCGGGTGAAAGAGGCGGAGATGGAAAAGGACGAAGCCGTGGAAAACCTCAAAAAAGAGGAGAACCTGAAACTCGCTCAGGCGAAAGTGGATTACCTGGGACAACAGCTCCGGGTGCTGGCACCGTTTATCAAGCGCCTCCAGGACTTGCAGGATCGCAAATTCACCCTTCCCGAGGGAGGCACCATGACGGTTGAACTGGGCGAGCCGGATGCGGATAATAATCGGTTCCCCATCAGCCTGCAGCACAGCGGTAACTCGTTTGTTGCATATTGGAATTATACGGATATTAATATCGCTAAAGACTTCTACCGGACGAGGACATACCTGAAGGCTGAGGGACTTTTTCAGATCGAAGAAGCGGCAACACCCAGCCCAAAGCTGACGGAGGCACGGGTGACGCATCCGGGGACGAAGGAAACGCGGGAATTCGGTCTGGGGACGCCAAGAATATTAATTGAGATCGATCAGTTCGGTAAAGTAAAGGAAGAGGAGACAATAGCGCAGGAGACGAGTAAGAAGGCGGCAAAAATAATCGATTTGACGGAAATTGGGAAGGACGGCCGGTTTATCGCTTATGCCGAAGGGACAGTCGGGGACACGCGGACGGGGCTGATGTGGGCTGCGAAGGACAACGGAGCGGATATTAACTGGCAAAACGCCAAATCCTATTGCGAGAATATGGGGTATCTCCTTGACTCAAGCGCCCCCAAGATGTAGTGTCTTGGGGCATGGA
>MNZQ01000163.1 GCA_001873745.1 Syntrophaceae bacterium CG2_30_58_14 | reverse complement strand
GTGAATACGTGGCGGAAGCCGCCGATCTGGGCGCAAAGTTCATCTGCTTTCCCGAGACCTATCCGGGTCCCTGGAAGGCGCCGCTCAGTTATTCTCCCGTCGAACCGCTGCAGGAGATGGCAAGCAAACATGACGTCTATATCGTTGCCGGCGCCAACTGTCCCGTTCCCGGAAATCCCGGCAGAGGATATACGTCGCAGATTCTTGTGGGGCCGGACGGTTCGGTGGGAAGGTACAACCGAACGATTCCGAAAGGGCCCTGGATCTACAAGGGGGGACGTTTTTGGGACTACGATTACCAGGAGGCCGACGATCTGCCGGTGTTTGCCACCCCCTTCGGCGCGGTGGGAATCCTGATTTGCAGCGAGGTCTATGTCCCGGAACTCTCCCGCCTCCTCGCCTTGAAGGGGGCGGAGATCATCTTTCTGCCCACCGGCATCTGTAAATACGAACTTCAAGCCACCTGGCGGAATCTGATCTGGTCGCGGGCGATTGAGAACCTCGCCTATACGGTGACATGCCAGAACATCCTCGGCGCCGAGCAGGGGCTTGCCATGATCTGCAGCCCCGAGGAGATTGTCGTCGAGTCGACGAAACCGGGGATCTTCATCGCCGAGTGCGACATCGACCGCATTCGGTGGCTAAGGCAAGAGAAGGATCTCTACGGGCCGCCCATGCCCTGGAATACAAAACCCGGCACGCTCAGGGACTGGCGCCGTTCCGAGGTGTATCGAAAGAATTTCCCCGACTGGTAGCTTAAAAGTGGAATATTTTAAACAGCCACGGGGATGACGTAGAGAAGGATCGCGAAAAAGTGGAAGGCGCTGCCGGCCAGAACGAAGAGGTGCCAGACGGCATGGTGGTACGGCAGCCGGCGCCAGCCGTAGAACGTGAGGCCCAGGGTGTAGGCAAGCCCCCCGGCGATCAACAGGGAAACGCCGGCCGGCGTGAGGGCGGCAAGCAGCGGTTTGATGGCGACAACCACAAGGAATCCCATTCCCACGTAGAGGCCGACCGAGGCGATCGGCCACCGGCGGAGCAGGGATACCTGGAAGATGACCCCGATCAGGGCGATTCCCCAGACGACGCCGAACAGGGACCAGCCCCAGGGGCCGCGGAGATTCACCAGCATGAAGGGGGTATAGGTCCCGGCGATGAGCAGAAAGATCGCCGAATGGTCGATGACCCGGAGGAGCGACTTTACCCCTGGGAACGGAATGCTGTGGTAAAGGGTGGATGCTGTGTAGAGAATGATCAGCGTGGCCCCGAAGATGCTGCAGCCCACGATGTGCCAGGCGTCTCCGAACATCGTCGCGAAGGCGGTCAGGATTGCAAGCGCCCCGATCGCGAGGACGATCCCGACCCCGTGGGTGATGCTGTTCGCCAGCTCCTCACCGGGGCTGTACTCAGGTATGGGTATATTGATCGGCATATCTTTTTAAAATAGTTCCTTCTTTTATTTCCCGCCCGCCCCGCTCTTTTTCCACCAGGGGAAACGGTATCGGTGCTTCTATCATCCGGTCCGGAAAAATGAAAGCAAAATAACCCCCATGCCTGGGGCGAGCCCAACGAAGCATGAAAATCCCCCCTTACCCCCCTTTGAAAAAGGGAGGATGGGGGGATTTTCATATAAACCGATCCGGAACGGACGTGTCGCTCAACCGGCTTCCAGGCACTCTTCAAATCCCATCACCCGGTCCATCACCCCGTCGGGGGTGATCTCCACGATCCGGTTCGCCACGGTGGATACCAGCTCGTGATCGCGGGAGGCCAGGAGCAGCACCTCCGGAAAGGCGATGAGCCCGTTGTTCAGGGCGGTGAGCGATTCGAGATCCAGGTGGTTCGTCGGCTCGTCCAGGATGAGGGTGTTGGCGCCGGTGAGCATCATCCGGGAGAGCATGCAGCGGACCTGCTCTCCCCCGGAGAGGACGCTGGTCTTCTTCAGCGCCTCGTCCCCCGAGAAGAGCATCCTCCCGAGGAAACCCCTGGCGAAGCTCTCCCCGTCGCAGGGGGGAAACTGGCAGAGCCAGTCCACCAGGTTCAGGTCGCCCCGGAAGTAAGCGCTGTTCTCCTTCGGGAAATAGGCGGGGGTAATCGTCGCCCCCCAGCGGAAACTTCCGCTGTCCGGTTTCATCTCCCCGGCCAGGATCTTCAGAAAGGTCGATTTCCCCGAACCGTTGGCGCCGATGACGCCGTAGCAGTTCCCCGGCGTGAACTTGATATTGACCTCTTTGAACAACACCTTCCTGCCGTAGGCAAGGGTGACGTTGGATACGTTGATCATGCTTCCATTCCTTTTCAATTTTTTCGGATAAATTCCCCGCACAAATAAAAAACCACAGGGGTGATCCCCGTGGTTCACATGGCGGAGGCTCACATACAACATCGCCCTCCCGACGGCAACCTTTATTTTGCGGATATCACTTGAAACCCCATCCGCAGCGGTGTGAATGCCAACGGGCTAAAGAAATTCCCTCTCAGGAAAGGGGCTCAGCGAAGAAGGCGTTTGCGTTGCGGTTCCGGTCGCGGAGCTCGGCGCGCTTGCCCCGGTTCCAGCCGGAGACCCGGCTGTAATACTGGGTGATCCGGGCGAGGCCGTCCACCTCCTTGGAACCGCAATGCCGGCATTCTGCGAGGAGCCCCCGCATGGTGGCGCCGCAGTGGGCACAGCAGGTGAACTCGGGGGAAAAGACGATCTGATTGCTCTGCGTCTCGCAAAACGCATAGACGACCAGGTCGGCAAGGAGAGCAGCGGAAGGTTCGGCCTCCCCCAACTCTATATGGGTGACCGCTCCCGCCCGGAAGAAGGGGTGGAAGCGTCCCTCGATCCGGATCCGCGTCGCCGGATCGACCGACGCCGCCGGATGGAGATGGGTGGCGTTCGTGTAGTAGATCTCCCCTTTGGCGAGATCGCCCCGGACGTAACGGCCCGACAGCGGGGAGAAGCGCTTCAGGTCGAGACGGGCGAAACGGTAGGCGGTGGTCTCCGCGGGAGTCTGTTCCAGAACAAATTTCATCCCGTGGATTTCGCAGAGTTTCTCGACCTCTTCCTTCATGTGGCCGATGAGCGAAAGGCCGAAGGCCAAGGCCTCGTCCGAATCGTGCAATGGTTTCCCCTTGCGGATCTGGACGAGTTCGTTGAGCCCCGTCATCCCAATGAGATAGGTAGCATCGGCCATCCGGAGATAGGGTGAACCGTCGTTCTGCATCGCAAGCATGGCGAGCGGTCCGGCGTCGCCCAGCGAGAGCAGGCTTTCGATGAAGTCGCGCTTCTGGATGTGGGCCTTCGCCGCAAGGGCGATTACCTCGTCGAGGAGAGAGAAGAGTTTGCCGTCGTCCCCTTCCCAGGCGCGGTAGCCAAGACGGGGGAGGTTCAGGGTGACGTTCTGGATCGACGCGCATCGCCTTTTCCACGGCTCGTACGCGCCTCCCCCGGCTTCCCCCTCAAAATCCATGCAGCCGCACGGGGCGATGCGGGCGCCCTGCTCGCGATCCAAAATGAAGCAGGGATTCCCCTTCGCAGCGGCAACGCCGCAAATCTCCTCCAGAAATGCCTCGTGACCCGGCGTCCGGAAGAACGCATCCGTGATGTGGACGATGGGCCGGGGAAAAATGAACGGTTTTCCCGTGGCGTCCCCCTCCCGGTAAACCGCCATCAGCGCCCGGGCGAATCGTCGGGCCTCTTCCCCATACTCCCGGAAGGTCCGGCCGGTGGGCTTGCCTCCCGGACCAACGGCGGGAAGTTCGGCGAGAACGTCGGGAACCTCCCAAGAGAGATGAATGTCGGTAAAGATCGCCTGCCCCCCCCGGGACGAGGTGAGCTGGGAGAATTCGTAAATCAGCATCTGGGCGAATTGTTCGAGCTCCCGCACCCCCATTCCCGCCAGGTAGGGGGCGAACGAAAGGTTGACCGCATCCCAGCCGATCACGCCGGCGAAATGGCCCTGGAGCGAGGCCCCGAAACGAACCATGTGGGCGAGCAGGACCTCCGCATGCCGCGCCGGACCGGCGACCGTCACGGAATGGGGCAGCCTGAGGCCGAACCGTTTGAGGTATTCGAGCGACTGGAAGGCGCTGTAAGGCCGGTCGATGTAGCCCAGGCCGTGGAGGTGAAGATCGCCGGCGAGATGGGCGTCGCCCACCTCCCGGGAGAAGACGTCGTGGAGGGCGTATTCCCGCTTGATCCCCTCGACGAGGGCCAGGCTGGTCCCCTCGGGGGCGTGCGGAACATTCGCATTTTCCTTGTTCTGATGGCGGATGAGTTGCCGGACGTCGTAAAGGGGGAAACCGAGGCGGGCGTGGAGCCGTCTCGCCTGCTCCAGCCCCCTTTCGATCAGTTTGGCATCCACGAGCTCCCGGATGAGCGCTGTCGTAAGCAGGCTGATTCCGGAGGAGACAATCTGTTTTTCGACCTCCCGGCTGATCGCCTCGGCGGTCGTCTCGTCGATCATAGCCTCGCGGATCAGCGCCTCGACGATCCGCTGGCGGTTCCAGCGGGCGACCTCCTCACCGGAGGTGCGGACGAAAAGCGTGATGTCGGTGGTTTCCGGATCGGTCGTCATCGTCGGGTTCATATGTTCGTTTTCGAGGCCCCGTCCACGCCGCCAAGGGCGCGCTCCGCCGCGCGGGCGAGGAGGTCGTCGTGGTCGTGGTTCAGGGAAAAGACCCGCAGATGGACGACCCGGGCCGGGATGAAGCGGTAGATTTCCCGGAGCGGTTCGGGTGAGGCCGTCCCCGTCGCGGGGTCGAAGATGTTCACCCGCTTTCCCGTCTCCGCCATCGGGTTGATCGGCCGCGGGTCCTGCGTCGCCAGATCGACGCGGAAGGGTTTTTTCTTCAGCGGGCCGGGCAGGCGCGCGCGGATCTGTTTCTCATAGTCGGGCGCGGGGGAGAAGCGGGTCCCTTTCTGGAGCTGGTCGATCGAGAGCTCCGCCGAAAACGACATCTTCCACTTGACCTCCCGGCGGTGGAGCTTTTCCCATTCCCGCCCGAGCTTCCGTTTCCGCGGATCTGCACTGTCCAGCCACGACCGGACCTCGGAGAAGAGCCGCCACTCGTCGCAATCCAGGTACGCGTCCAGATCCTCAGCGGGATTGACCGGCAGGATCATGTCCATCGTGTCGCGGAAGATCTCCTGGAGGTGGAGGTCCAGCGCCCGCGTCGTCCGGTGGAAGTAAACGTTGGAATAGAGGTTCAATCTCGCGTTCAGAAAGCGGCTCAGCGCCGAAACGCCCGCCTGGTGGAGCGTGAGCCCCTGCTCCGTGAAGAAGGTGTAGAAGCGGAGACGCGTGATATCGACGATATCGAGCGAAAAGCCGGTCATGAAGGCGTCGCGCTGGACATAGTCCAGATTATCAACCGTGTAGATCCCGGAGAAGAGCTGGCGGAGCAGTTGCAGCCATCGGGGCATCTTCGCATCGTCCGGGTCCGGCATCCGGATCAGGAAGGCCACCTGGGCGGGATCGAGCGTCTCGCCTTCGGCAAAGGGTCCCGACGGGCTCCGTCGGATCCGGGAGATCACCCGTCCCAGCTTCCGGCAGATGACCAGCCGGCCCAGATCCTCATGGGTAAGGCCATACTGGCCCAGAAAATGGTCGTCGAAGAAGTGGCCATAGGGGCCGTGGCCCACGTCGTGAAGCAGACCCGCCACCCGGAGGAGTTCCTCCACGCAGTTTGCGGAAGGGGCGTTCGGACAGACCTCCTTCAGCGATGGGTAGAGGTGGCGGCCGAACTCGCCCGCCATGTGCATCGTTCCCAAGGAATGCTGAAAGCGTGTATGCTCGGCCGCCGGATAGACCCAGCGGGCGCTCTGGAGCTGGTAGATCCGCCGGAGACGCTGCATCCAGGGCGAGTCGATCAGATCCTTCTCGGTCTTCTCGCCGCCGTTCGCCACGGGGACGGTGAAGGAGGCGTACCGGTAGATCGGATCGGCGATCAGCGCCATCCCCTGATAGATCCCCGCATATTCGGTGGGCGTCTTCTTCATGGGGGCATTTCTACAATATTCGGGGCAAAATAGCAAACAGCGTAAATGGACCTTCCGGCTTCGGGGAGGGAAACTCCCCTCCGAAACGAAAAGAAGACTACCCTTGACGCGTTTTTTCTGATAGAAAGTTGCTGGATCTCGTTTTGTTCGGGGGTCATTTTTTTCGAAGGGGTGCGATTTGCAGAAGATTCCTTTTTCAAGACAGCTCACGGCGCTGCTGCTTTGCGCGGCCTGCGCCGTCGGCTTTTCCGGCGAAACGCAGAAACCACAGCCATCCGTGCGAACCATCCGTTTCGGCACACTGCCCGTCATCCAGGCCCTGCCCCTCTTTGTGGCGGCGGAAAAGGGATTCTTCTCGGCATCCGGTTTGAAGGTGGAACTGGAATCGTTCCAGTCCGCCACGGAAAAGGACGTGGCTCTCACCTCTGGACTGATCATGGGCTATTTCGGCGATCTGCTGACCCCCATGGTGATCAAAGCCAACGGCGTTCCCGTAAAGATCGTCGCCCAGAACTTCAGCACCACGGGCAAGCGACGCATGTTTGCGATCGTCGCCGCGCCGGGCAGGACGGCCGCGACCCTCACGGATGTCGCGCGGGATGGCATCGGCGCCGGATCGAACACCATCGTCGAGTATCTGACGGCCAAACTTCTTGCAGCAAGGAACATTTCCGGCAGCAACCTCAAGATGATCGAAATCAAGAGCATCCCCATCCGTTTTCAGATGCTCATGTCCGGACAGGTCGCGGCAGCGGCCCTGCCCGAGCCGCTGGTCACGCTGGCGGAAATGAAAGGCGGCCATGTGCTTGTGGACGATGCGGGTCTGAACCTGTCACCGACGGTCCTCGTCTTCGAAGAGAAGATGCTTCGCGACCATCCCGATGCCGTCCGTCTGTTTTTGAAGTCGGTGGATAAGGCGGCGGCCTTTATCAACGATCACCCGGAAGAGGTCCGGGAGATCATGAACCGGAACTGCCGGATACCGGAGGCCCTGCAGAAAACCTTTGCCGTACCCCCCTTTCCCAAATTGACACGCCCCAATCCCGCACAATGGAAGTCGATCCACGACTGGCTGCGGCAGAAGAAAATCATCCGTAACGACATCACTTACGAACAGATTGTGGATGATGGCTATCTCTCGTGACATGCTCCGCGTAAAGGGGCTGGGAAAGATATTTTTCAATGGCGCGGGCGAACGCGCACCGAAAGTGGCCCTCAAGGAGCTCAGTTTCGCTCTCGGCGAGAACGACTCCCTGGCCGTCATGGGACCTTCCGGTTGCGGGAAGACCACGCTGCTCTTGACGATAGCGGGACTGCTTGCCCCGACGGAGGGGAACATCCTTCTGGACGATGAGAACGTCCGGAAACCGTCGCGAAAGACCGCCCTGGTCCTTCAGGAGTACGGTCTTTTCCCCTGGAAGAGCGTTCTGGCGAACATCACCCTGGGCGCCCGGCTGCAGAAGATCCTCATCACGGATGACGAGCTGTCGTCCCTGATGAGGGAGCTCGGCATCGAAGGACTGGAGGGCCTTTATCCCCATCAGTTGAGCGGCGGCCAGCGGCAGCGCGTGGCCCTGGCGCGGGCGCTGCTGCTCAAACCCCGGCTGCTGCTGTTAGATGAACCTTTTTCCGCCGTGGACGAAATCGCCCGCGAACGACTTCACAATCACCTGCTCGATCTTTTCAACCGACGCCGGTTCAGCTTCATCGTGGTAACCCACAACATCGAAGAGGCCGTCATGCTGGGACGCCGCATCATGATCATGAACAAAGAAGACGGTGGAATTGCCGCCGTCATCGACAATCCGCGCGGCGGGGAAGCGACTTACCGTCAAGATCCCCGCTTTTTTCAAGGCTGCTCGGACCTCAGCGCCGCCTTACGGGAGATTCCTTGGGAAAACGATTGTTCATAACTTACTTTATTACGATTCTGGCCATCACGGTCGCCTGGCAGGCGTTCTCCCTCGTCATGGGGAGCATGCTTCTTCCCGGTCCGTGGGCCGTATTGCAACGCCTGCCGGCCGAGGTATCGCAATCCGTCTTCTGGGAACATGCAGCGGCAAGCGCCTGGCGGATATCCGCCGGCCTCGCACTGGCCTTCATCATCGCGGTCCCGCTGGGATTGTTGCTGGGCGGCAATCGCAGGCTGGACCGCATTTTTGAGCCCCTGATTTACCTGAGTTATCCGATACCCAAGATCGTCATCCTGCCCATCATCCTGCTCATCTTCGGGCTGGGGGATGGCGGCAAGATCGCCCTCATCACACTCATCATCGTTTTTCAACTGCTGATCCCGACCCGCGACGCCGCCCGCACGGTGGACAGCGCCGTCATCCACTCCTTCCGATCTCTGGGCGGAAACCGGCGGCAGTATTACCTCCATGTCGTCTGGCCCGTCGCCATGCCGGCTGTTTTTTCCGCCCTGCGCATCGGAACGGGAACGGCGGTCGCCGTGCTCTTTTTCGTCGAGTCCATCAGCACCCACCGGGGGCTGGGTCTTTATCTCATCGACAACTGGGGACGCGCCGACTATCCGGCGATGTTCGTCGGCATCATCGCCCTCTCCGCGATCGGGATCATCCTTTACGAAACGTTTGACTTTCTGGAAAAGAAATTATGCCGATGGAGAAACGCGTGAAAGAGCGATCCCCTTCCGTGTCGCGGCCAGACGATACCGAAACGCGCCGGCAGTCCCGCGACGCCGCACACCCTCGCACCGGCAGAAAGGATGGAGATAAATCATGAACCGCGAAGCGCTTCGCCACTGGATTCAGGCAAGCAGACCGCCATTTTTTATTGCGACCTTCATTCCGCTGGCCGCCGGCTGGATTCTGGCGGGAAGACTTGGGGCCTGGCGTCCCTGGCGGATGCTGCTCGTACTGTTAGGGTCGTTCATGGTGCACCTGGCAACGAATCTCGCCGATGACTATTTCGACCATCTCCAGGGAACCGATAAAGGCCTCTCCATCGGCGGCTCCCGCGTGATTCAGGAGGGAAAGATTGCGCCCAGGACCATCCTGAAGGTGGTGATCCTGCTGTATGCACTGGCCTTCGGGATCGCCCTGTGCACCATGGCGGTACTGGGTTTGTGGGGCCTGACTCCCTTCGTGCTGCTGGCCTGGTTCGGCAGTTTCTTCTATGTGGCGCCTCCCATCCAATACGGATATCGCGGCCTGGGGGAACTTTCGGTGGGAATCAACATGGGACCGGTCATGGTCGTCGGGACCTACTGGGTGATTTCCGGGAGGGTGGACTGGGCGCCTTTTCTGATTTCCATACCGATCGGCCTGATGGTGGCGGTCATCCTCTACTATCAGAGTCTGCCGGACATGGAGACCGATCTGGCGGTTCACAAGTACACCGTGGCCGTCCGACTCGGCCGAAGACGCGCCTTCTACGGACTGCTCGTTTTCTGGGTCATGATCTATTGCAGCATCATCGGTCTGGTTCGGGCCGGATACCTCGCCTGGCCTGCCCTGCTCTCCCTGCTGACCATCCCTTTGCTGATCCGGCTGCTCAACATCATGTCGGGGATCGGCGACTGGGTCGAACTCGACCGTTACGGGAAATATATCCGCATCCTCTACTTGCTGAACGGCATTGCGATCCTTATCGCCCTTTCCGGTTGACCCTCGCGTTGTCTTTAAGCATCCCGAAGCGATTGCGCCGCCATTTTCTCTATGATATAAAACAAAAAAACCAACGAACGGATGATCAAGGAGACTCCATATGGAAAGCAGAATCGCGCAGGCCATCGAAACGAAGCATCCCCCCATCGCACTGATCTGGTCCGACGAAAAGCCCGAAGGGGCGATGCAGTTCCAGGAGGGCCGCTGGGGCTGTGTCATGTGGCTCGCCGCCTCCGCTGTGAAGGGGCGGCCGGCCGTCTGCGATGCGAAGACCTTCGGTTGCTTCGGCGGCGGCGTCGGGATGGGTTTCGGGGAGCGGTATAAAAGCTTCCCCGGCAGCGAAGAGGGGTTCTGCCATTTTCTCTCCTCCGGCATTGAGGGGTGGGCAGAGGGTCCTGCCGTCGCGGAGATGGTCAAACCCTTCCTGACGGGCGAGGCCTACGACAACTTTGTCCACGGCGAGCGCTACGTCAAGACGCCGGAGGATGTGAAGAAATTCATCAGGGCCCTCCCGATCATGCAGATCCCGAAGCGCTACGTCGTCTTCCAGCCGCTTGCCGATGTCAACGCCGGAAAAGAGACGCCGCAGACGGTGATCTTCTTCGCCGACCCGGACGAACTGTCGGCGCTCGTCGTCCTGGCGAACTACGGTCGCGGCAGCAATGAAAATGCTATCATTCCCTATGCCGCCGGCTGCCAGACGATCGGCATCTACCCCTACCGGGAGGCGGAATCCGACCGGCCGCGCGCCGTGGTGGGGCTGACCGACCTCTCCGCCCGCCTCTCCATCCGCAAGCAGTTGGGCGACAACCTCCTCAGCTTCGCCATGCCGTTCGCGCTGTTTAAGGAGATGGAAGCGAATGTCGCCGGTTCATTCCTCCAGCGTCACACCTGGCAGGAGCTCCTCAAGGCGAAAAAATCAGCGTAGAAGCCGCCTCGTCAAGGCCGCCTCCCTCCTGTTATCCTTCTTACCCCTGAGTCCGTCCCGCCAGCCAGGCGCCCGCCGCGATCAGGACGGCCCCGAGGAGGAGTCCCGGCCCCATCGCCTCCCGGAAGAGGAGGCCGATGAGCAGCGTGGAACCTATGGGGATGAAATAGGCGAGCGTGCTGATCAGCGGCACATGGCCGCGCTTCACTCCGATCTCCCACCAGTGGTAGGCAAGCCCCACCGGCCCGATCCCGCCGAAGAGAATCCAGAAGAGCCCCTCCGCTCCAACCGGCGGCAGATTCTGCCACTCCCCCCGGATGGCGGCGACCGCCGCGGCCATCAGTGCGCAGAGGGTGAAATGGAACGCCGTCCCCCCCTGCTCTGCAGGGATCCGCCAGCGCCGGAGGAGGACGCTGTAACAAGCCCAGAGGAACCCGCCCAGAAGGGCTAGGAACAGCGGCAGCGGGTTTTCGGGTACACGCAGAAGCTCTGCCGGACCACGCGCGACGATGATCCCCGCGAATCCGAGGAGGACGCCCGCCGCTGTCGGGAGCAGTCGCGTCTTCTCCCGGATCAGGAGGGCAGACAGCAGGACGATCCAGACCGGCCAGAGGTAGTTCAGGAGATTGACCTGGCCGATGGCGCGCTCCGGGGCGATGCCGAAGGCGAGCGCCAGGATCACCGTGTAGAATGCGACCCCCCAGAAACCGGCGACCATGACCCGGAGAGGCAGGCGGACCAGATCGGCGAACGGCTGTCCCCGGAAGCGCTGCAGGAGGACGACCGTGATCACGCCCGTTGCCGTCATCAGCGTCAGGTAGGCCATCGGCCCCAGGAGGCGCGCCCCGCGGGCGAAACAGACGCCGCTCGTGCACCACAGCAGGATCGATCCGACCGCTGCAAGGGTTGCCCTCTGTTTTTCATCTCTCTCCGAAGGAGCCGGCATGCGATTTTCCTCTCTCTTCTCTCCAGCGGGCAGGGATGTTCGGACAATCTTTGGTCTTATGTCGATGATTTCACGTCGTCCGTCAAGGGGAAAACAGCTTCCGCCCTACAATAAAAGAAGCTTATCCAGTATCTGATTGATATGCAAGTCTGTTCTGCTTATACTTCCCCCCGCAAAAAGCAATATCTTATCAAGTGAGGTAATTGCAAAAGTCGAAATTAAGCTGAATTTGCAGTTGCCGGGTAATGAAGCACGGGAATGACCCGAACCCGATTTCAATATCAAGCAGAGGGTGAAAATAATACAAAATAAATTACATAAATCATTGAAAATAG
>MNZQ01000074.1 GCA_001873745.1 Syntrophaceae bacterium CG2_30_58_14 | reverse complement strand
AAGTCTGGATGATCCTTTCCTCGATGCTCCGTATCGATAAGAAGTATGTAATCATGAGAAAGGGTTTCGCTTTTTTTCAACAGAGTCTTATCCGTATTATTGATATAGCTTCCACAAACTTCAGCTCATCGGGTCCCTGCCATGTGGCCGCGCCACGCCCCTGGACCGGCCCCCATCCGGAAGTCACTTTAGTGCAGTGACGCGGAGGACGCATGGCGCCTCATAATTATTTCTTGACATCTCAAACGAAGTCCTGTTAGCCTCGCGCATACAGTTATTGATATTGGAAATTTCACCTTCCGGCTTCAGCGAAAAAAAGAAAGCGTAACCAGTTGTCCTCCCGCATAAAAACCGTCCCGGCAAATCGGGAAAGGAGACCCTGAAGATCCCGGAAAGACATCCTCGGGTCAGAACAGCCTATCCATTCAAGACGATATATCAAGAAAGGAGTATAACCATGAGAACCAAGCAAGATTACATCCAGGGGCTGGCCAAGATGAAACGGAACCTGTACTGCGACGGCCAGTTGATCGACAGGACGGATGAAATGCAGATGGATTGCCTCAATACCATCGGCACGACGTATGATGAAGCGGCCAAGCCGGAGAATCAGGAGCTCTGCACGGCGATTTCTCACCTCACAGGGGAGAGAATCAACCGTTTTACACACATCCATCAGAACAAGGAAGACCTGCACCGGAAGCAGGACATGACCCGGATGCTCTGTCGAAAGGTCGGCGGCTGCATCCAGCGTTGCATGGGGATCGACGGCGCCAATGCGATGTACAACGTCTCCTATGAGGCGGACAAGGTGAACAAAGGGGCCACCCAGTACCATGAGAACTTCAAGAAGTGGCTCACCCGCTTCCAGTCGGAGGACCTGGTCGGCTGCTGCGCCCAGACGGACGTAAAGGGCGACCGGATGCTCCGGCCCGCCGATCAGCCGAATCCCGGCGCCTATGTGCGGATCAAGGAGCGGCTGAAGGACGGCATCGTGGTTGAAGGCTGCAAGGTTCATATCTCGGAAGCCTCCGTGGCCGATGAAGTCCTGGTGCTGCCCACCCGCGCATTGCGCGCCGAAGACAAAGATTACGCGGTGGGTTTCGCCGTTCCGGGAGACTGGGAAGGGTTGAAACAGGTCGTTACCATCCACAATTTAAGGCCGAGAGATCATTTCAAGCGCGGGTTCGTGCCGGGCGCAACCGATTCCTATATGATCTTTGAAAATTGCTTTGTGCCCTGGGAAAGGGTCTTTCTGGCCGGAGAACATCAGCACGGCGGCGTATTGGCCCTCCTGTTTGCCCTGTTCCACCGCCATTCCTATTCAGGCTGCAAGCCCGCGATCGGCGATGTCATTATGGGGACGGCCGCCCTTGCCGCCGAGGTGAACAACATTCATAAGCAGTCCCATGTCCGCGAAAAGCTGGCGGAGCTCATCATGACTGCCGAGTTGGGTTACGCCGCGGGATATACCGCATCCGATCTGGGAAAACCCGAGGTCTATATACCGGGTATCGGTTTCGTGCCTTACGGTCCCGGCTCTTTCATTCCCAATTCGATTTACTGCAACGTCGGTCGTTGCCTGTCGGGCGAAGCGGTCTGGCGCGAGGCGGAGATCCTTTGCGACCTTGCGGGCGGCGTTGTGGCTACGTTCCCCCACGAGAGAGATTTCAAGAATCCGGAAACCGGGGAGATGCTCCTCAAATACACCAAGCGGAATCCGAAGATGTCGGCAGAGGATCAGGCCCAGTTTTGGAGATATTTGGGCGACTTTCTCTGCTCGGCGACGGGCGGCATCATGAATGTGGGCAACTACCACGGCGGCGGCTCACCGATTATGGAGCAGATCGCCATTACGACCCAGTACGATATCGAATCCCGGAAGACGCTGGTGAAATATATCGCCGGCATGAGCGGCGGCGACCGGGAAGTCTTTAGCAAGAAGGTAACAACGGCAAAGTAAATATTGCATATTTTAGGAGAATGAAACGATGTTCGATCTATCTCAATTTTCACTCAAAGGGAAAGTCGCGGTTGTTACCGGCGGCGGCCGCGGCATCGGCCAGGCGATAGCGTTTGGTTTCGCCAAAGGCGGGGCCAAAGTGGTCGTCACCAGCCGCAAGGCGCAGGATCTGGAAGCGACGGCGGCCGAAATCAGGGCCTTCGGCGGTGAGGCGTTTCCGCTACCGGCCCACTTGGGCAAGATGGATGAGATCCAAAAAATGGTCAACACCGTGATGGATCGGTTCGGCCGGATCGATATCCTCGTCAACAACGCCGGCGCGAGCCCGGCCATGGGCTCCGTCCTCGAATCCGACGAGCGCCTCTGGGATACGATCATGAACCTGAACTTGAAGGGGGTTTATTTCGTAAGCCAGGCCGTGGCCAGGATTATGAAAAAGCAGGGTGGCGGAAAAATCATCAATATTGCCTCCGTTGACGGGTTCAATCCTGAGCCCGGCGTGAGCGTCTATTCCGTCTCCAAGGCCGGAGTACGGATGATTACGAGGGCATTTGCCAGCGAGCTGGCTCCCTTGAATATCCAGGTCAACGCCATCGCTCCGGGACCCATCAGCACCAAGATGATGAATTCCCACTGGGCGCACCTCGCGCCGGAAGAGGCCGAAAAGGCGAAAGCGGCGTTGGAAAAGATGCTGCCCACGGGCCGGATGGGACAGCCCGATGAGATCGTGGGCGCCGCCCTCTACCTTGCTTCCGAAGCGTCCAATTATACCACGGGAGCGGAAATCGTTATCGACGGCGGTATATTGCTGCTGGGGCTAAAATAGGGTTTCCTTCCAGCCGCGTTTCCGGTCATCCCCCTCTTGGTTGTCCCGCATTCTTTTTTCGATCTCCAGACGGAGGGTCTCGAAGGCATCGTTGTCGAGCGTGGCCGGAACAGGGATCGGTTCGTCCCAGCGGACCCAGACCGTGCTGAAGGGTTTCGGGATGAGGAAGCGGTCCCAGCTTTTGAGTATCCAGGCGCGGTTCACGGAAATGTAAACCGGGATGATCGGGGCGCCGGAGAGCTGGGCCATCCGGATGATGCCGGCCTTGATGAGGCCGCGGGGGCCTTGCGGTCCATCCACGGCATGAACGACCAAGGGATGAGCCGAAAGCTCCGCGACCACCGCAGCAAGCGCCTCGCGGCCGCCGCGGGAGCTCGAACCGCGGACGGGGCGGAAGTTCAGCCGCCGAGCGACGTCTGCGATCAGATCCCCATCCCGACTTTGGCTGATCATTGCGACCGGGGTGAATTCCCTGAAGCGCCGCGCGTAACTGACGACCAGCAGGATTCGCTGATGCCAGAAGGCGATGACGCCCTTTCCGCCCCGATGGAGATGGTCAAAGAGCTCCTCTTCATGGAAGAAGCGGATCCGGACCGTTAGAAGGCAGAGGCGGAGTATCCCGTAGGCGATCGGGATCAGGCCGTGGCGGATGGCAAATGTGGATAGCGCTTTGATCATGGTGGAGGCTATATCATCATTACCGTTTCGCTGAAAAGACAAAATCAGCGCAGAAACTGAAAAGAGAAAAAAAGACGCCGGTGACGATAAAGCGTCACCGGCAAATGGAAGGTCCTCCAATGGACGAAGGCAGTCCCGAAGGCGCACCTACAGTCCATTGGAGGAAATGATGGGCTGTTTAATCTTTTTGCGTCCTATCCCTCTTTTTTCCCCTTGACTTCTTCCGGGGCCTTGGGTGGTTTCACGTTTTCCGGCATGGGTTCCACGCCGTACTTCCACTTCAAAAACTGCTCGCCGGTCGCCGGATAGAGGGCGTAGGTCAGCAGATCTTCATCGGTCTTGGCAAGATTGCCGATCTTCTTTTTGTCGTCCGCAAGTTCAGGTTCCAGGTAATCGGCGGGCCGGCCCGTGATCGGGGTCTGGCCGCGTTTGTAGTGCTTCAGGGCCATTTTCTGAACCTCGGGATCAATCGGGGTCGGGGTCTCGCCATAGAGTCCGTACACCAGGTCCTTGAACTGATTGGTTACCATCTTGTACCGACCCTGGATTACGTTCATGACGGCCTGTACGCCGACAATCTGGGAGGTGGGGGTGACCAGGGGCGGCGTTCCCGCCTCCCTTCTCGTCCGCGGGATCTCCGCATGGACCTCATCCAGACGATCCAGGGCGTTCATCTCCTTGAGCTGGCTGATGAGATTGGAGATCATCCCGCCGGGGATCTGGTGCGCGAGAACGCCTGCATCGATCAGGGAAAGTTTGTTCGCGGCGAGGTTCTTCTGGTACTTGGGGGCGATCTTCTCGAGATGCTCGCCCAGTTTGATCAGCTTGCGCACATCCAGACCGGTGTCGCGCTTCGTCCCCTGCAGGGTGACGACAAGCGGCTCGATGGCGGGCATCGAGGTCCGCAGGGCATAGGGGGCAAGACAGGTATCGATGATATCGACGCCGGCCTCGATAGCCTTCAGATAGGACATGGAGGCCATGCCGCTGGTATAATGGGTGTGGAGGTGAAGGGGAAGCTTGGTGACCTTCTTCAGTTCGGCGATGAGATCGTAGATGTCATAGGGAGAGATGATCCCGGCCATATCCTTGATGCAGATGCTATCGGCCCCCATTGCCTCGATTGCTTTACATTTATTCACGAAATATTCCAGATTGAAGACGTCGCCGCCGAGACGGGGTTGGGTCAGAGAGTAGCAGATTGCGCCCTGGAAGTGTTTCCCGTTGGCCTTGATCCTCTCGACGCAAGTCTGAAAATTCCGCAGATCGTTCAGCGCGTCGAAAACCCGGAAGACGTCGATGCCGACCTCGCAGGATTTATCGACAAAGGCCCGGACGACGTCATCCGCATAGTTCCGGTAGCCAACCAGATTCTGCCCGCGGAGCAGCATGGCGAAAGGGGTCTTCTTGAGATACTTCTTCAGGGTCTTTGGTCTTTCCCACGGGTCCTCACCGAGGAAGCGGTGCATCGTGTCAAAAGTGGCGCCTCCCCAGACTTCCATTGCCCAGAAGCCTACCTCATCCATCTGTTCGGCGATGGGAAGCATGTCCTCCGTGCGCATCCGGGTCGCGTAGATGGACTGATGACCATCGCGGAATGTGTTGTCCTGGATCTTAACGGGATGGACAGGCCCATCCTTCATCATGTCTGCCATGTTTTTTCTCCTTCCAATTGCATCTTCACGATATCAAACCCGCCACAGGAGCAACAACGTTGTTGTGCTTTGGACTGCGCACCTATCGTGTCGCACGCAACGGATGTCCAGTTTAATGTATGAGCGTGCACAGCAATAATGGTGCCAACGCGGATCACAAGGTGTTTGTATGATGGCAGGTATTGCCGCAAAAAACAAGGGGAAATAAAAAACGATGTGATAAAGAATATTTACAGTTTGTCAGGCTATTTACTGACTTGATAGCGCGAGAGCAAAAAAGGCAGTGAATCGGTTCGGGAAAAAAGGGGACAGTGGGGAGTAAGTGCGGAATAAGCACAATATGGCGGCGTTCAGGGCCGGGAAGCCATTTGGTGCTTCAATTCCCGAAAATATGTGCATGAATGACACGCCGTGCAATAAGGGCACGCATCTTTTTATTAGCCATATTTTACGTAGATCGGGTTGGAAAAAATCCAGGGGCGATAGCGGCCAAAGGCCTTCAGGTCGGCTTCGATCCGATAAACGCCGCCATCGTGGAGAGTCAAGGAAAGTTCCTTCCCGGCAGCTTCATGGAAGAGTTTTCCGTTTCGTATCAGGCGGATCCGTGCCTGGTGGGGAAAAGAGGTCCGGAGTTCCGCGGAATGGTGGAGAATGAAGTCATCTCCCATTGTCGCTTTTCTCTCCTCCTCCATCAGGATCAGCGAGAATCCGTTCGCCGGCTGGAAATGGTCGAGGGAGATGTAAGCCCGCCCCCTTTTCAAGGCGTCCAGCAGGGCTGGAATATCGGACCGGCTGTCACCGCAGAGGGGTTTTTCGGTGAGGATGTGCGTCCGGATGAGACGAAAGACCCTGGAGAAGGGAAATATGGAAAAACGAATTCCCAGAATACGTTTCCGGCTGTTGTGGTTGTCCAGTTCGCCGATTCCTGCGATGCGGCGCATTTGTGTCATTCGGTCCCAGCGTTCGAGGGTAGCCGGGGAAGGACCGCGGAGAAAATAGGCAGGAAATGCGTAACTCCGAATGGCCCGAAGATGGCCGGTAAGGCTGTTCTGCCAGTCCGTCATGAAATCCCAGATTCCCATGCCCGCGTAACCTGTGACGGACCAGTCGTTCCAGGGGTAATGTTTCACGTGAAACAATGCGGTTCCCCTGTGATCCGGGTGGGCGATGAAGCCCATTCCTCCATGAGCCCGCACGCGGTCGATGTATTCCTGCGGCGGCAGATCCGGTTCCCTTTCCGCGCACGCTATCGGCTCGCTCAAACCAAATGCAAGGTAGTGGTTGAAGCGGGGTGCAATCTCCTCGCCTACAATGAGAAGAGTGCCGTCATGCCATCCTTCGTATCCGTCTTCGCGAGCCTTTGTCGTTGAATGGTCCGTCAGCAACAGGAAGTCAAGCCCCTTTTGGCGCGCCGCCGTGATGATGTCCGCAATCGGGGTGCGGCCGTCAAAGGAATAGGCGGAATGCAGGTGGATTACACCCGTGTAGTCGTTTAGTTGCATAGCGGTTCCGCAGGTTTTCTCAACCGATCTTCCTCCCCGCATTCAAAATGGCCAGCGGGCAGTCTGCGCATTCGGGTCTCTTTTTGCAGAAGGTTTTGGCCGCAACGACGATCAGCGCGTGAAACTGGTTGAACAGGTTCCTGTCGCTCGGGAGAGAAGCCATCACCAGGGACTGGATTCCACCATAATCGACGGCCTCATCGATCAGACCATGACGGAGGAAAAGGCGCCGAGTATAGGCATCGCTGACGAAGATGGGTTTTTGACAGGCGTAGAGGAGGATGCTGTCGGCGGTTTCCGGCCCGACGCCGCGGATGCCCAAGAGCTTCTCGCGGAGCAGTGGAAGCCCCTCGGTCCTCATGGCCGCGACATTTCCGGAATAATTATCCATGAAAAACCGGACAAACGCCTTCAGCCTTGCAGCCTTCAGATGATAATAACCGGACGCCCGGATGATCTCGGCAAGCTCAGCTTCCGGTATTCGTGAAAGCGCTGCGGGAGTGAGAAGCCGCCTCTTCCGCAACGCCTTGATGGCCGTTTCGACGTTGGTCCATGCGGTGTTCTGCGTAAGGATCGCGCCAACCATGACCTCGAAGGGGTTGACCGCGGGCCACCAGTGCAGATCGCCGAAATACCCGTCGAGCAGCTTATAGATCTTCAGCAGTTCTTCACGGTGGTCCATCCGGGTGTCCTGATGATCCTTTTCTATTTGATCAACGGTACGAAAAAAGTCGATTTCCCCCGCTTGATCAGAAGGAGGATACTGCCTTTTTCTCCCGCCTTTGCGATCTCGCGCTGATACTCCTTCATGGTTGCGATTTTGGCCTTGTTCACCTGGAGAATGAGGTCCTGCACCTGAATGCCAACCTCATCCGCGACGCTGCCCTCCTGGACATCGACGACGATGAGACCTTTTTTGATCGAAAGACCCAGTTGCTGCGCGATCTCCGGTGTTATCTCCTGGACGCTCATGCCGAACGCCTCACCGGAGCGCTGAGCAGACGCCATCTCCGCCTTTTCTGTTCTTTCGGCAATGACCAGGGAGAGACTTTTTCCCTGCCCGTCCCGAACGATCTTGATCTTTACGGTTTCGCCGACGCGGAATCCGGCGATCATCACCAGCAGCTCGTGCGTATCCTTAATCGGTTTCCCATTGATCTCAATGACGACATCGCCCGATTTGAGCCCGGCCTTGTCGGCGGGATCCCCCTTGAAGACATCCGAAATCAGAGCGCCGGTCCGGTCTTTGAGCTTCATGCTTTTTGCGATTTCTTCACTGATGTCCTGTACGGAAACCCCCAGCCATCCCCGGGTAACCTTTCCCCTGGCTTTCAGATCCGGAAGAATGGTCTTGGCCATGCTGATCGGGATGGCGAAGCCAATTCCCTGCCCCTGGGCGACGATGGCCGTATTGATGCCGATCACCTTTCCGTCCATGTTGAAGAGCGGCCCGCCGCTGTTTCCCGGGTTGATGGAGGCGTCCGTCTGAATAAAATTGTCGTAGCGTCCCGCGCCGATCACCCGGCCTTTCGCGCTTACGATGCCTGCGGTTACCGTCTGCTCCAGACCGAAAGGGTTGCCGATGGCCAGAACCCAGTCACCGACCCTTAGTTTTTCGGAGTCGCCTGTTTCCGCAACGGGCAAGTTGTCGCCGGACTTGATCTTGATGAGGGCGATGTCGGTCTTTGCGTCTTTCCCGATCACTTTCGCTTCGTACTCCTTGCCGTCGGAAAGCTTCACAATGATTTTGTCCGCCTGCTCGACGACATGGTTGTTGGTGAAGATATAGCCGTCATGGCTGATAATGAACCCCGAACCGAGGCTCTTCTGTTTGAATTGCCGCTGTGGCATGTCGCCAAAAAATCGTTCAAAGAAATCATCCCCGCCGAAATTACGATCGAAAGGCGATCCCTGGCCGAAAGGGGAACGGAATCCTCCGCCGCGAATCGTCTTGGTCGTACTGATATTTACGACGGAGGGCTTCAGTTTCTCGGCAAGATCCGCAAAGGATAAGGGCGCCCGCGACACTTCAGCGGGGGAGACGGCGGATGCGACCTGCACATCCGGTCCCGGAGCCGATGGCGCAAAGGAGGAGCGGAGAACCTCCACGATGGAAACGACGAAAAATCCGATCAAAAAAGCCAAGAGAAACATGATAAAGGTTTTACGTCCCTTGTTTTCCGTTTTCATTTTCTACCTCCCAACATGTCACAATGAGTTGTTTGCAAGCGGCGGTTCAATTCACATTTGAAACCACCGCGCGTAATATAAACGCCAAACGAATTTTGTCAATATAAAACCTCCGTTCAATCTCCTTTGCAAGCGCGCAAGGCTTGTGCTAATATACTGCCAATTCATATCATTTGCTTGCAGTTTTTTGCTATTTTGGGGAAGATGGGCGCCATGATCACGACCATCGAAAATATTGGGAAAGCCTTCCTGAGCAAGATCCTCCCGCTGCGGGGCACACTTCAATTTGCCACCCGGGTTTTTCTGAATATTTTCGACCGCCGGACGTACAACAGTGCATCGCGCATGGTTTTCATCCATCAGTTCTACTTCACCTCGGTCCAGATCCTGCCGCTGTTTCTCTTTGTGGCGGTGATCTTCGGTTCCCTGATCAACGGCATGGCTTTTCAAGTGGTCAAGAATCTGGGATTGAGCGACTATTTGGGGCGGTTGCTGATGGGTTTCGTCGTCACGGAACTGTCGCCCTTCGTGACGGTGCTGCTGATCGCGCTCCGCTCCAGCTCCGCGATCAACGCCGAGATCGCCGTGATGAAGGTCAGCCGGGAGCTGAATACCCTGGAAAGTTTCCGGATCGATCTGATCCACTATCTTTTCATCCCGCGGATCCTCAACGGCATGCTTTCCATGGTCCTCCTTACCAGCCTTTTTGCGCTGGTGGTTCTCTCCATCGGGCTGCTCGTCTCCAGCCTGGTCTTCGGAACGAGCGTGGATGCCTATATTGATACCCTGCTTCATTCCGCCGATGTCCTGGATATCGTCATCCTGCTGATCAAGTGCGCGGCCTTCGGATTTTTCATCACGCTGATCCCGATCCGACTCGGCTTGAATGCCTCGCAAGAGCTGACGAGCATTCCTGTTGCGGTGTTAAACGGCATGGTCAAGGTCTTTCTGGCCATCGTAACCATCGAGGCGCTGTCATCGATCTTAAGATTCATCTGAGGCTCTTCGAAAATGAAGAGGCCCTGGAAAAGGCATTGGAGGGTTTCCTGGCGGATCACAAGTCGCATCTGGGACTGGTTTCCCTGGAGGTCCCCCTGATATCCAATCTGCCCGTGTGGAGCAATATCGCCCTGATCCGACAATACCACGAGAACATGCCCTGGGAAGAGGCGAAGACGCTGGCGCTGGATCTGTTGCGACGTTTCGGCGTGGCCGCAACCGCCGAAAAACGGAATCCGTCTCTCACCGCGGAGGAGCGCTTCTGCATCATGCTCATCCGGGCGGCGATGGTCCGCGACGCCGTTGTCGTTCTGGACAGGCCCTTCCGGATCTTTCCGGACCTTCCGGATGGGCGATTTTTCATGGATTCTCTCCGAAAGGTCGATGATTTGATTGCAGAAGCCCATTTTTTTGATTATAATTGGGAAAAAGAACGCTACGGGGCAACGGATGACGCAGAGAATTGAATTCAAGGTAGGTCTCTTCATCACGATCACGTCTTTTCTGATCATGGCCTCGATCGGGTATGTGGCCTACAAAAAGGGGATGTTCTCCAAAGTCTATACCTACACCCTCTCCTCGCATACAGGTGAAAACCTGACCGAGGGGATGCCGGTCGCCGTCTGGGGGTTCACGATCGGCCGGGTCAGCTCGCTGGAGCTGAACGATCAGGGGACCGTCCTCATCCGGATCAAGATCCCGGAGCGCCATATCCGGATGATCCGGGCGGACAGCAAGTTCGTCCTCGACAAGCCGCTGATCGGTTCGCCGCGGATTCTCGTCAAGACGACCAACCTCAACGGTCTCCCCCTCTCGCCGCTGACGATCCCGGAACTGACCGAATCCAATGATATCAATGAAATCATCAAGCGGGCGCAGCCGATTATCGACAAGGCGGACCGGATCATGGCCAATATTGAAGGGATCACCGCGAACCTCGCCGATCCGAAAGGGGATGTGAACCGGATCCTCCGGGACGCGGAGGCGTTGGTTGCCCGGTTTTCCAAGAGGGACTCTCTTCTGGAGATGGTCGTCGGCGATCCGGAAAGCGTCAAATCGATCCACGAGTCCCTGAAGAAGCTCCGGGACATCACTGCCAGGGCGGACGGTATCCTCCAGCGGGTCGATGGGATGGCCGTCAAGGCGGACGGTATTCTCCAGCGGGTCGATGGGATGGCCGGTAAGACCGATGAGGAGCTCTACGGCCGGGACGGCGTCCTGCCGCAGTTTCGGAACATCCTCCGCGACCTGCTTGCAAAACTGGCAAAGATCGATGCCACGTTCGACAACATCAACAAGATCAGTACCGAGGCGGCCGATTCGACGAAAGATCTGAAGGCGCTCCGGAATGAGCTGGATGAGACAATCCAGACCATCCGCGACCTGGCCGACGAGATCGAGCGGATGATCCCCTTCAAAACCAAACCGGAGATCAAACTGCCATGAAGAAGTTATTCTGTTTGCTGTTTCCACTCCTTCTGCTGGCTGGTTGCGGCGCCAAGCCCGCACCGGCGTGGATCGCCGCAGGTCATAAACAGTTGGAGACGTTCAAGCAGGACTTTCTGACCGGCCGTGAGCCGCCCATCACGGAGATCCATTTTCGGAAGGCCATTTTGGAGATCAAGAAAGGCGGCGATGCGGATCTTCTGGGGAAAGCCTGGCTTACCAGGATGGCGCTGCAGGTTGCCGTTCGGGAGGAGTTGGAAGAAGGCGAGTATCTGAAGACGGAGGCCGCGGAGGCGGTTCCCGCGAATTGGAATTTTTATCGTTTCCTCAAGGGGGATGCGGCGACGGTGGACGTTTCG
Source organism: Syntrophaceae bacterium CG2_30_58_14 (assembly GCA_001873745.1). GTDB lineage: Bacteria > Desulfobacterota > Syntrophia > Syntrophales > UBA5619 > UBA5619. Next base: position 235 of record MNZQ01000074.1, on the reverse strand, counting down.
CTGCTGCCGGAAACCTACCGTCCTTTTTGGATGGCGTTCCGGAGCGGGGATGCCGCGAAGGCGGCTGTTGCAATCACCGCGATCGATGACCCCCTCTCCCGCCTGATCGCGTCGGGTCTGGCTGTCAGCCGCCGTCTGGAGAATGACGCCATCCTCCAGATTGCCGTCGAGACCGCTTCCCAAAACGGCTGGAAGAGGGCCCTGCTCGCCTGGCTCGAACGGCTGAAATCCTCCC